>NZ_RZSU01000039.1:0-57454 GCF_003997585.1 Mesorhizobium sp. M5C.F.Cr.IN.023.01.1.1
AAACTTTCCGTAAACGGCCCGAACGGGCGCCCCGCCTCGACGAGTTGCAGCAAGGCGACACGATCCGATCGCTCCGGCTCGATGGCGGCCACTCGGCGGTGGTCGACAGCGTGCGGATCGGAATCCAGCCGCAGGCGATCCATCTCAATCCAGCAGGCGATCTTATCGTCGCGATTACTGTCGACGCCGACCGCGAACTCACCTTCGTTCCGGTCAGGGAGGGTCGGTTCGGCCCCGTCTCAAGCTTCGGTCTCGGTCTCGAGCCGTCAACGGGTTTCATTCCGCTGAAGGCGACCTGGGTGCAGTGGCATCCAAGCGGCCGGTACATCGCGATCAATCTCGTCGACCGTGGTCAGGTCGCCTTCTTCGAGGTGCTGCGCGGAAATGACGGAGTGGTTTCGGCCATTCGCCCCTGGGGCAATCGCGTCCAGACGAACAAGTTTCCCTTCGTCGGCCGCTTCTCGCCGGACGGCCGCTACTACATTACCTCCGATGTTCAATGGGGCATCGATACGGCCGGCTTCTATGGGGTTCGGGAGGGCATTCTCACCACAGTTCGGCTTGCCGATGTCGGCGCGATGGGCGATGCGGCAAGGCATATCGTGCCTCACATCGCGCTTGGTGGCTGGGGCGCCGAGACGATCGCCTTCAGCCCCGACGGCCGCTTTCTTGTCACGTCCAATCTTCGCGGCACCGGCAAGCAAGACGGCTCGCGCGACTGGACGGAGCATGCGTCGCTCAGCCTCTATGAGCTGGACGCCGAAACAGGGCGGCTGTCACCGCACGGCGAATGGCCGCTCGCAGGCGTGCTGCCGCAGGGCCTCGCTTTTGATCGGACGGGGCAAAGCCTCTTCGTTGGCATCAACCGTTACCGCAATGACGAAGCGCCCCTTGGCGGTGCCGTCGAGATATGGCGGATCACAACGGAAGGGCGCCCGGCGCTCGCTCCCACATCGGATCGCATCAGGCTGCCCGCGGGCGTCCACACCATAGTCGCCCGCTGAGCCACATGGTGGGACTCGCAGCAGTTCGAAGCTGGCGCACATGAAAAGAGGGCGCCCGAAAGGCGCCCTCCCCGGTTCTGTCGAAGCCGGCCGAACCAAGGCCGGCACAAGCGCTTGCGCAGCTTACTGCGGCAGCTTGTCATCAACGCCTTTGACGTAGAAGTTCATGCCGAGCAGCGTCGCATCGTCGGCGACTTCGCCCTCTTTCAGCCAGGGCGTGCCGTCCTGTTTGGCAATCGGCCCGGTAAAGGGGTTCCATCCTTCGACGATCTTCTTCTCGGTGGCTTCCGCCATCGCCTTCACGTCATCGGGCATGTTGGTGTAAGCGGCCATCTTAACGGCGCCGTCCTTGATGCCCAGCCAGACATTGCCCGGCTTCCAGGTGCCGTCGAGCGCAGCCTTCACCCGGCCGACATAGTACGGCCCCCAATCGTCGACGATCGAGGTCAATTGCGCCTTGGGAGCGAACTTGATCATGTCCGAAGACTGGCCGAAGCCCTGCAGCCCGCGCTCTTCGGCGACTTGCAGGGGAGCAGTCGAGTCGGTGTGCTGGACGATGATGTCGGCACCCTGGTCGAACAGAGCCTTGGCGGCGTCGGCTTCCTTGCCCGGATCGAACCATGAATTGATCCAGACGATCTTCGCCTTGAAGTTAGGATTGATCGACTGGGCGCCGAGCATGAAGGAATTTATGCCCATCACCACTTCGGGAATCGGGAACGAAACGATGTAGCCGGCGACGCCCGACTTCGATTGCTTGGCGGCGATCTGGCCGAGGATGTAGCGGCCTTCGTAGAAACGTGCGTTGTAGATGCCGAGATTTTCGGCCGTCTTGTAGCCGGTCGCGTGTTCGAACATCACGTCGGGGAACTTCTTGGCGACCTTCACTTCGGGGTCCATGAAGCCGAAGGACGTGCCGAAAATGATCTTGCATCCTTCGCGCGCCAGGCGCTCGAAGGCACGATCGGCATCGGGACCCTCGGAGACGTTCTCCAGATATGCGGTCTCGACCTTGTCGCCGAGTGCCTTCTCTACGTCCAGCCGGCCCTGGTCATGCTGGTACGAATAGCCGAAATCGCCGATCGGGCCGGTATAGACCCAACAGGCTTTCAGCTTTTCCTGTGCTTCGGCGGTGGCAGCCAGCGACAATGCTGCCGCCGTGGCTACCAGGGCAATAAGAAGTTTTTTCATCGTGTTACCTCTCTGAGTTAAACCTTGGAGCTTCCCGCTTGTTTTTTATTGTTAACGATCCGGAACGAATGGCTGCCCCAAGGAAGCCGGTGTGTTCATCATCGTCAAACGCTTGTTGCGCGAGATTAGAACGAGAACCACGATGGTTGCCAGATAGGGCAACGAAGAAAGCAGTTGCGAGGGAACCGGGATGCCAAAAGCCTGGGCATGAAGCTGGCCGATCCATACCGCGCCGAAGATATAGGCGCCAGCCAGCACCCGCCATGGCCGCCATGATGCGAACACGACCAGCGCCAGTGCGATCCAGCCGCGTCCCGCGGTCATGTTCTCCACCCATTGCGGCGTATAGACCAGCGACAGGTGGCCCCCGGCAAGGCCTGCACAGGCGCCGCCGAAGATCACCGCCAGATAGCGGTAGCGGATGACCTGGATGCCAAGCGCATGGGCCGATGTGTGGCTGTCGCCGATCGAGCGCAGCGTCAGCCCGGTGCGGGTCTTGAACAGGAACCACATGACGGCGACGGTCAATGCAATCGAGATGTAGAAGATCGGGTCCTGGCCGAACAACAACCTGCCGATGACGGGGATGGCTGTCAGGCCGGGAATGTCGAGGTTTGGCAGCCTCGCGCCGGGCTGGCCGACAAAGCTGGTACCCATCATGCCGGAAAGCCCGAGGCCGAGCAATGTCAGCGACAGGCCGGTCGCCACCTGGTTTGTGGCCAGCGACAACGTCATGACAGCGAACAGCAGCGAAAACACCGCACCCAAGGCGATCGCCGCCAACAACCCGATCCACGGCGATCCGGTGAGATAGCCGGCGCCGAAACCGCCGACCGCCCCCATGATCATCATGCCTTCGACACCGAGATTGAGCACGCCGGAACGTTCGACCACCAGCTCGCCGATCGCCGCGATCAGCAACGGCGTCGCCGCGGTTGCGATGGTCAAAAGAATGTTGACGGTGATATCCATCAGCGGGCCTCCTCCAGCTTCGGTGCGGATTCAAGCTTCGGCGCGGCAAAGCCGATCAGACGAATGCGATAGTGAATGAGCGTGTCGCAGCCGAGCACGAAGAACAGGAGCATGCCCTGGAACACGCGCGCCACCTTGTCGGATATGCCGAGCGCGCTTTGCACCGCTTCGCCGCCGAGATAGGTCAACGCCAGCACCAGGCCCGCCGCGACGATGCCGAGCGGATTGAGCCGGCCGAGGAACGCCACGATGATGGCGGCAAAGCCGTAGCCGGGCGAGATCACCGGCTGCAGCTGGCCGATGGCTCCGGAGACTTCCGAGATGCCGGCAAGCCCGGCCAGTGCACCCGACAGCATGAAGGCGAAGAACACCATCCGGTTGATACCGAAGCCGGCGAAGCGCCCTGCCCTGGGGCTTGAGCCGAGCACGCGAACCTCAAAGCCTTTCAGCATGCGGCTCATCAGGATCCAGACCAGCACCGCCGCGACCATCGCGAACACGAAACCCCAATTGGCACGGCCGGAGGCCGGCATCAGTTCCGGCAATATGGCCGAGTCGTTGAACTGTATCGTCTGCGGGAAATTGAAACCCTTCGGATCGCGCCACGGCCCACGCACCAGCCAGTCGAGGAACAGCTGCGCGACATAGACCAGCATCAGGCTGGTCAGAATCTCGTTGGTGTTGAAGCGCGTCTTGAGCAAGGCGGGAATGGCGGCGTAGGCGGCACCGCCGACCATGCCGAACAGCAGCATCAGCGGCAGCACCAGCGGGCCTTCAAACTGGGGAAACAGCACCGGAATGCTCGAGCCGACGATGCCGCCCAGGATGAATTGGCCTTCCGCGCCGATGTTCCAGATGTTGGCCCTGTAGCAAACCGACAGGCCGACCCCGATCAGGATGAGCGGTGCCGCCTTGATCGCCAGCTCATGCAGCTGCCAGACCTGACTGACCGGCTCGAGGAAGTAAATTTGGAACGCCTGCAAAGGATTAACGCCAAGCAGTGCGAACAGGATGGCGCCGGCAACGATCGTCAGCGCAAAGGCAATGAAGGGCGACAGCGCCGAAAACAGCATTGAGCGCTGTGGCCGTTTGACGAGTTCGAGGCGCATCATGACGTCTCCAGAGCGTGTTCGGCGTGGCCGGGCTCGGCCCCGCCCATCAGCAGTCCGATCTTTTCGAATGTGGCCTCAGCGATTGGCAAAGGCTTCGATAATTCGCCATTGTGCATCACCGCGATCGCGTCGGATATCTCGAACAATTCGTCGAGATCCTGACTGATGACCAGCACTGCCGAGCCGCTGCGCGCCAATTCGATCAGCGTCTGGCGAATGTGGGCGGCGGCACCGGCGTCGACGCCCCATGTCGGCTGATTGACGACCATGACGCTTGGCCTGCGGTCGAGTTCGCGGCCGACGATGAATTTCTGCAGATTGCCGCCTGAAAGCGCTGCCACCTCCGGGTCCGGAGCGCTTTTGCGCACATCCATCGCCTTGATGATGCGCTGGGCGGCGGCATAGATCGCATCGCTTTTGACCATTCCGCCGGCGCCGACAAACACCTTGCCGTCGGTGGCATGGCGCGACAAAAGCAGGTTTTCCGAAAGCTTCATGCGGGGGGCTGCACCGTGGCCGAGCCGCTCTTCCGGCACGAAGGCAGCGCCCATCAGCCGCCTGCCGGTGATGCTGAGGCCGCCGGCATCCTTGCCGCGGATGCGCACCGAGGCGGCATCCTGCTGCGGCACCTCGCCGGAAACGGATTCGAAGAACTCGCCCTGGCCGTTGCCGGCAACGCCTGCAATGCCAATCACTTCGCCGGCGCGTACCGTCAGGTTGATGTTCCTGAGCGGGATCGAGAACGGCGTTGCCGGCCGGCGGCTGAGCGCGCGAATTTCAAGCAGCGGCCGCGCGGTCTCGAGACCCCGAACCGGCGCGCGCACCACGGCCTGCACGTCGTTGCCGACCATCATGCGGGCCAGCGATGCCGCGGTTTCCTTGCGCGGGTTGCAATGGCCAACCACCTTGCCGTGGCGCAGCACGGTGGCGCGGTCGCAGATGCGCTTGACCTCTTCAAGGCGGTGCGAAATGTAGAGGATGGACTTTCCTTCCGAGCGCAACCGTTCGAGCGTCTCGAACAGCTTGTCGGCTTCCTGCGGCGTCAGCACCGAAGTCGGCTCGTCGAGAATGATGAGCTGCGGCGTCTGCAGAAGGCAGCGGATAATCTCTATACGCTGGCGCTCACCGACCGACAGGTCGCCGACCAGCGATTGCGGGTCGAGCGGCAAGCCGTAGCTGTAGGAAAGCGCCCTCGCCTTCGCGGCAATCGTGCTGATCGGCGAACCGTCGTCCAGCGACAGCGCGATGTTCTCCGCCGCCGTCAGTGCCTCGAACAGCGAAAAATGCTGGAACACCATGCCGATGCCGAGCTTCTTCGCAAAGCCGGGATTGGTGATCGTGACCGCCTGACCGTTCCAGAAAATCTCGCCCGAATTGGGCTCCAGTGTTCCGAACAGCATTTTGACGAGCGTCGACTTGCCGGCGCCGTTCTCGCCGAGCAACGCGTGGATTTCGCCTTTTGCGACGTTGAGATCGATATGGTCGCACGCGGTCAGCGTGCCGAACGTTTTGGTAAGGCCACGAACCTCAAGCAGGTCTGCGCCGTCCTGATTTGCACTCACAGTACCTCCCATCTGGTTTGCCAGATATGTTCTGTGTTCCCGCAGGCATCGTATGCGCGGCCTGCTGTCATCGCAAAGCGGCACCCGTCTTGAAAGAGCTTCAAGAATTTCAGCGGAAACTCAAGGGATAGCAAGGCTCAGGGAATAAGAATGGTTGTCCCGGTCGTCCTGCGGCCTTCAAGGTCGGAATGCGCCTTGCCGGCATCCTTGAGCGCGTAGCGCTGGTTGATCTTGATCTTGACCGCGCCGCTGAGCACGATTTCGAACAGCGCGGCGGCGGACGCCTCCAGGTCTTCGCGCTTGGCGTTGTAGACGAACAGCGTCGGACGGGTTGCGAACAGCGAACCTTTCTGCGCCAGCAACGACATGCTGAACGGCGGGACCGGCCCCGACGACTGACCGAAGCTGGCGAACATGCCGAGCGGCTTCAGGCAGTCGAGCGAGGCCGGAAAGGTGTCGTTGCCTACCGAATCATAGACGACGTCGCACTTCTTGCCGCCGGTGATGGCGAGAACGCCGGCGACGAAGTCCTGCTCGCGATAGTTGATGACGTGGTCGAAGCCATGCGCCTTGGCGAGCTCGATCTTGTCGGCGGAACTGGCGGTGCCGATCACGGTTGCGCCAAGACGTTTGGCCCATTGGCCGAGGATCAGCCCGACACCGCCGGCTGCGGCGTGAAACAGGATCGTGTCGCCCGCCTTCACCTTGAAGGTACGGCGCAGCAGATATTCCGCCGTCATCCCTTTCAGCATCATGGCGGCCGCCTGTTCGTCGCTGATGCCGTCCGGCACCTTCACGACGCGGTCGGCGGCGATCACGCGCTGCTCGGCATAGGCGCCAGTCGTCACGGCGTAGGCGATGCGATCGCCCGGCTTCAGCCAGTCGATATCCGCGCCCACTTCCACCACCACCCCAGCCGCCTCGCTGCCGGGTATCAGCGGGAAACCGCCTGGCGGCGGATAAAGGCCGGAGCGATGGTAGACGTCGATGAAATTGAGGCCGATCGCCGTGTGTCTGACCAGGATTTGTCCCGAGCCGGGTTGGCCCGGATCGGCGTCCTCATAGGTCAGAACCTCCGGACCGCCATTGGCGTGGATGCGTATTGCTTTGGACATTGATGAGGCTCTCTTGGGACCAGACTCTCTTGGATCAGGTTTTCTTGGCGCCGAGCGTTGGAAAGAGCTGCATGATACCGCCGATGCATGCGAGGTAAAGTCCGGTGACCGTGATGCCGATCTTGGTGAAGACACTCACCTGCTCCCCCAAGACGCCGATCTGGTCGTAGAAGGCGGCAAGAGCTGCCTGCGCCAGGGCCAGCGCTCCGAAAGCGCACCATAGCAGCGTCATGCCAAGGTTGATCGGGCGCAGCCGTACCACCCGCACCGGGTGGATGAAATTGATCGGCACGAAGGTCAGGATGCCGGCCACCACGACGACGGCGAAGGAAACCCATTGTCCCGGATCGATGACGAACAGCGTGAATACCACCATGTTCCAGACCACCGGAAACCCCTTGAAGAAATTTTCCTTCGTCTTCATGCCGGTGTCGGCATAGTAGATTGCGCTCGACACGACGATGATCGCCGCCGACAGGAACGACAGGCCCTCACCCATGAAGCCGCGCTGGTAAAGCGCGAAGGCCGGTATCAGCACGTAGGTCACGTAGTCGATGATGTTGTCGAGGAGTTCGCCCGACCATGTCGGCAGGATTTCCTTGACCTCGAGTTTCCTGGCGATCGGCCCGTCTATGCCGTCGACGAACAGCGCCAGGCCCAGCCACCAGAACATCGCCGTCCAGCGCTGCTCGCTCGCAGCCACCAGCGACAGGAACGCCAGGAACGACCCCGACGCGGTCAGCAGATGGACAGAAAACGCGCGCGCCTGCGGCCACGTGAGTTTCTTCTTCGGCCTAGGAATCCGGTCGGTGATCTTTTCGGCGATTTTCCGGGCCTTTGTGTTCTTGCTCACGGGCCCCGCCAGTCCAGCTTGCAGATTTCGGCCGAGCGGCCGGCAAAATTCCAGTTGCGGCCGAAGGCCCGCATCTTGCTCTTGTCGGACCTGGCGACGACGATTTCCGGTGCGATCCAGTACTCCGAATTGCTGATCACCGTATCCTTGTCGCGGTCCTTGCCTGGGATCGGCGTCACCGCCCCGTCGATAATCTTCGGTATCTGGAAGATCCGCGTCCTGTCACGCGTCTCATAGGTGATCGGCGCTTGCTCGACGCCGAGGAACTTTCCGACCAGGATGGAGAGCAGCGAGGTGGTTCCGCCAGCCTTGCCGGTGAAAATCCTGGTCAGCGCCTTTACCGCATAGACTGAGGCGCGCTTGTCGATGAACAGTCCGGCGGTCCAGTTGCCGCGGCTCATATAGCCGGGGATTTCCATGACCAGCCCAAGGTTGAGGCCGGACAGGTCGACCTCGCCGAAATGGCCGGCATCGATGCGGAACCCCGCCCAGGTCTGACAATAGCCCTCGGTGGGCGGATGACTGCCGAGAGACAGCACGCAAGGACAAAAAACCGTGCAATTGCAGGAGAGTACCAGCTCTCCTTTCATTGCCCAGCCTTGATCCGCCATCGAATTCTCTCCCTATGCCGAGACTACTAGCAGGGCGGCTGCCCAGACAAGCAGTATCGCACCGGCGATCCGGGTTGGCAGCCTGCCCGCCGTCTGTTTTTCGATCAAGGTGAACAGGCCGATCAGCGCCATCCAAAACACGTTCATCACACCGACGGCGAACATCACCAGCATCAGCGCCCAGCAACAGCCGAGGCACCAGACGCCCTGCTCCATGCCGAGCCGGAAAATCCGGCCGGGCCTCGCGCTCCAGTTCGAAAACAGGATCGAGAACGGGTTTTTGCATTTCATCAGGCAGGCTACCTTCAGGCCGCTGAACTGATAGAGGCCGGCAACCAAAAGCGCGACTGCTCCGGTCGCTCCGACCACCGGATCGAGCATCTGCACAGGTGAGGCGAAGGCGTGGACGATGAGCGTCAGCGCCGCAAACACTGCCGACGCGGCCAACCACACGCTGAGGTAACCGGCGACCAGGACCAGCGGATGGACGACCGCTTCGCCCTTGATCCGCGCGGTATCGGCGATCTCGCAATAGGTGCGGATCATCGGCGCCGCCGAAGGCAGCATGGTGGCGACCGCCATCAGGAACCACATGACGACGAGCGCTCCGGCCTGCGCGCCGACGCCCCCGTCGAGCGGCGCAGGTGCAAGACAAAGGGTGAAGAAGCGCTCAAGAAAATCCGGCAGCGGCAGCTGCGGCAGATATCTGATCAATGTGTCGCCCGGTGCATCGATGCCCGGAACCCGGCTTTCGGCGCCGCGAATCGCCATGGCGCCGAGAAGCAGCCAGGCCAGAAGGACGCCTGCACCCAAAACGATGTTCACCGCCAGTCGAGGATTGCGCGAGATGCTCGCCGTGGCCCGGCCGACACGGTCGAGATGACTGAAATCATGGTCTTGGCCGATCATGGCAATCGAATGGGCCGAATCGCCGCGTTGATCAAGCCGTATGATCTG
This sequence comes from Mesorhizobium sp. M5C.F.Cr.IN.023.01.1.1, assembly GCF_003997585.1. Lineage (NCBI taxonomy): Bacteria > Pseudomonadati > Pseudomonadota > Alphaproteobacteria > Hyphomicrobiales > Phyllobacteriaceae > Mesorhizobium > Mesorhizobium sp. M5C.F.Cr.IN.023.01.1.1. Next base: position 9,378 of record NZ_RZSU01000039.1, read on the forward strand.
ACCTATATGCTTATCAGGTCGGAACCGACCGCCTCGCATCACAATCCGGAAGCGAACTTGGACCATCAGCAGACAGCACGGATACTGGTTGCCGGCAGTGGCCCGGCAGGGCTGATCGCAGCGCTTGGTTTTGCGGATGCCGGCTTTCCCGTGACGCTCGTCGGACCTGAGGCAAATGGCCAAGACGACCGAACGACGGCCTTGATGAACCCAGCCCTGAATATCCTCGAACGGTTGGGCGTCCTCGATGAGGTGAGGTCCAGAGCCGCACCGCTGAAGGTTATGCGCATCGTCGATGCAACCAGCCGGCTGATCCGCAGCCCGGTGGTCATTTTTCGTGCCAGCGAAATCGACGAGGAGCAGTTCGGGCTGAACTTACCCAACAGCGCGCTCAACCCCGCACTTGCCGGGGCTGTAGTCGCGCATTCCGGCATCGAATGGCGAAAATCGATGGTGGAGACCTGGCGCCTCGACGCCGATCATGCCCATGCGATCCTGTCTGACGGCAGCGAGGTTGCAGCATCGCTGGCGGTCGCTGCCGATGGCCGTCTGTCGCCGGCCCGCGAGGCTGCCGGCATCTCGACATCCGCGCGGTCCTATCCGCAGGCCGCACTGGTTCTCAATTTCGCTCACCGCAGCGACCACGCTTTCACCTCGACCGAATTCCACACCGAGATCGGTCCGTTCACCCAGGTTCCCCTGCCCGGCAACCGGTCCAGCCTCGTCTGGGTAGTAGAACCGGCAACGGCGAAAGAACTCGCCGCACTGGACGATGCTACGCTTTCGATGCGGATCGAACAGCGGATGCAATCGATGCTGGGCCGGGTTTCTGTCGAACCCGGCCGGCAGATCTACCCGCTTTCCGGCGTAACGCCCCGGTGCTTCGCGCGTAACCGGGTGGCACTTGTCGGCGAAGCCGCCCATGTGTTTCCGCCGATCGGCGCGCAAGGGCTCAACCTTGGTATCAGGGATATCGATGATCTGCTTGAAATTACTTGCGAAAACAGGGTTGACCCCGGCGCCGTTAAGGCACTCCGAGCCTATGATTTCAAGCGCCGGCCCGACATCCTGGCGCGCAGCAGTGCGGTCAACCTGCTCAACAAGTCGCTGCTCTCGGACATGCTGCCAGCACAGATGGCGCGCAGCGCTGGTCTCGGCGTGCTCGGCGGCTTCGCGCCGCTTCGCGCCTTTTTCATGCGCGAGGGGCTGCGGCCCGGCAGTGGTTTTGCCGCACTGGCCGGCGGCTTAAGGAAACAAGTCAGGCGGTAGCACGCCCTCGGGCTAGCCCGTAGGGACGGGGCGTCGAGCGCTTGCGGCATTGAATTGATGCGGCGTCTGCGTCAAGTAGGGCCAGGTATCAGCCCTAAGTCGGGCTCGATTTTTTGAAGCGTAATGCGTAAATTCAAAGTCTTAGGGAGTTTTTGCGCGTTCCAAGGACGCGGCGCTCCTAGGACTTAGTGGTGAGTACGATGATGAAAACAGCCAAATTCTCGATCGGGCAGGTGGTTCGCCACCGGCTGTTTCCGTTCCGCGGCATCATTTTCGATGTCGACCCGCAATTCGCCAACACCGACGAATGGTACGAGGCGATCCCCGCGGATGTGCGGCCGCGCAAGGACCAGCCCTTCTACCACTTGCTCGCCGAGAATTCGGAAACGGAATACATCGCCTATGTGTCTGAGCAGAACCTGCTCGAGGATCAGTCTGGCGAACCGGTGCGGCATCCGGAGATCGGTGAGATGTTCGACAAGAGGCCGGACGGGCGCTACGAGCCGAGACGCCAGTCAAGACATTGACCTGACGAAGTTGCGGGCCTGACCGGGATCAGGAAATAGCTGGCCGAAACGAAAAAAGCGGAGCATGCCCCCGCTTTTCCTTAGAAATTGCGCCTGAGGGGCGATCAGTTGGCGGTCTTCGCCTTGTCCTGCTCTTCCTTGAGCTTCTTGGCGAAGTCCTGATTGTTCTTGGCAACGAAATCCTGAAGCTTCTTCTGCCGATCCTCGATGTCCGACTGCTGCAGCGGCGGCCCGTCGAAGGCGCCGCTGAAGCCGGTCAGCGCGACCTTGATCGGGTTCGGCTGGTTCTGGAAATTGACCGAGGTGAGCGTCAGGTTCGAACCCTTCTTGAAGGAGGCGACGAGCTGGTCGGTCAGCGGCACTTCCGCCACGCACCGGTCAGGGAAGCAGATCACATAATCGAGCTTCTGCGCCTTCCCGGCATCGATCTGGAGGCCAATGCCGGGAGGAACCAGGCGGCCGGTCGGAACCGTCACCTGGAACACCTTGCGGTTCACCTTGCCCTTCAATTCGATCAGGCTGACGCCGGTGACGAGCTGCCCGTTGCCGGCAGTGGTGATGTTCTGGACATTGCAGATGTCGACGTCTTCCTGCTTGGTGCAGGCTTTAAACCAGCCCTGCGGAATCTGCTGTTGCTGCTGCGCAAGAGCATTGGGAAGTTGTGCGCCCAGAAAGCCGACCACGCCAGCGGCCATGACCGACAGGCGGTACGCGTTGCTGTTCAGGCTCGTCATATCGTGCACTTCCTCTCAAATGATCCCAGGACCGGCTTCTTCGCGCCGTGTGGTCCAGCTACCTGTTGCCGAAATGAGGCAACAGAATGACTTCGGACGGCGTGTTACACTGCAAGCGGTGCCGAATCCAGCCCGATAGTCGCAATTCTTGAGCTCGCGATTGGCCGGGAGGCGGCCGGCTCATGTTAGGGTGCGCTCCGAATCATCAAGCCGACCCAGTAAGGAGACGGTCATGGGCCGCGTTCTTGTTTGGCTGATTGCCGCGATTTCGTCTATCACCCTTTCGCTTCAGCCAGCTCTGTCGGAGCCGAAACACGCGATCGCCATGCAGGGCGAGCCGGCGCTGCCGGCCGATTATACGCATTTCAACTACGTCAATCCCGATGCGCCGAAGGGCGGCAGCATCACCTATTGCGTCGTTGGCAGCTTCGACAATCTCAACCCGTTCATCCTGAAAAGCCTGCGCACGACCGCACGCGGCATGATCGATAAGATCTTCGGCAATCTGGTCTTCGAGCCGTTGATGCAGCGCAATGACGATGAAGCCTTTAGTCTTTACGGCCTGCTTGCCGACACTGCCGATATGGATCCAGAGCGCAAGAGCATCGAATTCCACCTCGATCCGAGGGCCAAGTGGTCTGATGGCCAACCGGTGACTGCGGAAGACGTGCTGTTCACTTACGACGTTTTTACCGAGAAAGGCCGACCACCCTACAGCGCCCGTATGAGCATGGTCGCCAAACTCGAAAAGATCGGCGACCGCAGCGTGCGCTTTACATTCAATGACAAGGCTAACCGCGAGACTCCGTTGGTTATCGCGATGACGCCAATCGTACCGAAGCACGCTTTCGACAAGGAGACCTTCGACAGGACCACGCTGAAACCGGTGATCGGCAGCGGCCCGTACACCGTGGCGCATGTGGCGCCTGGCCAGCGCATCGTGTTCAAGCGCAACCCAAATTATTGGGGCAAGGACATCCCAGCCAAACGCGGTTTCGACAATTACGACCAGATCACCATAGAATATTTCCTCAATGCCAACGCCAAGCTGGAAGCTTTCAAGAAAGGCATCTGCGCCGTCGACGACGACAGCGATCCGGTCAAGCGCGAGCGCGATCTCGACTTCCCGGCCTTCCACAAGGGCGACGTGATCGCCGAAACGTTCGACACCGGCATCCCACCAGTGGTGACCGGGTTCCTGTTCAACACAAGACAGGAGAAGTTTTCCAATCCGGTCGTTCGACGCGCGCTCGGCATGCTCTACGACTTCGAATGGGCCAACAAGAACTTGTTTGGCGGCAAGTACATGCGCACCATGAGCTATTGGCAGAATTCCGAGCTTTCCGCGCTCGGCCATCCGGCCGACGACAGAGAAAAGGCGCTTCTGGCACCCTACCCGGGTCGTGTGCCAGCCGATGTCATGGACGGAACCTGGCGGCCACCCGTCACCGACGGCTCGGGCCAGGACCGCAAGGTGTTGAAAGCTGCCTTCGACATATTGAAGGGCGCGGGCTATGCCTTGCAGGATGGAGTTATGCTCGATCCCGAGGGGAAACCGTTCGGCTTCGAGATCCTGACCGCCTCGCAGAACGAGGAGCGCCTTGCCGCCATCTACCAGCGCACGCTGGCGAAGATCGGCATCGCTGTCACCATCCGTAGCCTTGACGGCGACCAGATCCAGTCGCGCAAGCAACGTTTCGATTTTGATGTGCTGATCGGCAGCAGCGGCTTCGAGAACTCGCTGTCGCCGGGCATCGAGCAGCTCGGGCGCTGGGGATCAGCTGCCGCCAATGCCGAAGGTTCATTCAATCTTGCCGGCGTCGCCGATCCGGCGATAGATGCCGCGCTAGAGGCGATGCTCGACGCCCGCAGCCGCGAAGATTATGTGGCCGCCGTCCGGGTCCTCGACAGGTTGTTGATCTCCGGCAACTACATGGTTCCGATGCAGCACAACACGCAGCAATGGCTCGCCTACTGGAGCTATCTGGAACATCCGCAAAAGACGCCCATATCAGGTTATCGGCTGCCGACATGGTGGCGCAAGCCGAAGTGACCTCTTCGGAACAGGAGATCAAGATGAGCGACGAGATGTCGATTACCGTCGATGTGGTCTCCGACGTTGTCTGCCCCTGGTGCTTCATCGGCCAGAAGCGGCTCGACAAGGCGATCGCCGCGGCAACCGATGTCGAGGTGCACATTCGCTGGCGGCCGTTCCAGCTCGACCCAACCATCCCGCCCGAAGGCAAAGATCGCCGCGAATACCTGGTGGCCAAATTCGGCAGCGACGAACGCATCCGCGAGATCCACGCCCGCATCGAGCCACTGGGCGAGGCCGAAGGGATCAACTTCGCCTTCGCCGCAATCAAGGTCGCGCCCAACACGCTTGACGCGCACCGCGTCATCCGCTGGGCTGGTGCCGCCGGCGAGGTCGTGCAGAACCGGCTGGTGCGACGCCTGTTCCAGTTGAATTTCGAGGAAGGCGCCAATCTCGGCGATCATGTCGTGCTGATCAGCGCCGCCCGCGAGGCCGGCATGGACGCGTCCCTGGTCGAGACACTTTTGCCGACGGACGCCGATGTCGAGGCGGTGCGCACCGAAATCGCCACCGCTTCGCGCATGGGTATCACGGGCGTGCCGTGCTTCCTGCTTGAGGGCAAGTACGCGGTGATGGGCGCGCAGGACGCCGACACGCTCACCGACGCCATTCGCCAGGTTGCGGCGGCCAAGGCGCGGGGCGAGTTGGAGAACGCGAACTGAATAGGCCCTACTCCACCGTTTCCTTGGCGTGGCTGACGAAAAATCGGTGCCCGTTGCTGCTGGTGCGGGTCAATTCCTTGATTGACGACTTCCCCTTGGTTGGCGGCTTGCAAGAAAGCGACCCCTTGCTGCAGCTGCTTCATAGGCAAGCTTGGCGGCATCGCTGCGCAGGCTTTAGCCAACGCCATTCCCGTTACTCTTTCGGCCGCCGTCAGGTCCGACATGGCAACAAAGACGTGTCGCAGACGGCACTTTTTTGCGCGCGTCCATTTTCCGCAGCATAAAAATCGGCTGATCGACCACGCTCCCTCCTTCACAAAACTGTGGAAAGAGCTTCCCTAAGGGAAGATGCCGGCCAGTGCATGCGTGGCTCAGCAACCCATTGATTTTACGAGTATAATATTCCTTCGGGAACGACACGGCATGGCATTGCAGTCCGGAATTCTGTTGCTTGATGGCAACGGTGAGCGGATCAATCCCCGCAGACCGAGAAAAGATAATGGAAAATGATCAATTGGTGTTACTGTCTGTAACAAAACTAAAAGAGGTTTGGGCGGGATAGTGATTCGGGTCGGTAGACCAGAGCGACATTCAATATCGGAAAAATGGCTCCGCGGTGCCGCAAGGCCGCCGCTCCTGACACCGGTTTCCTCGATGCGCAGCTTCTGGGGACTGATGCGGGCCTACTGGTTCTCGGACCGCTGGGTGGAGGCCTGGACGCTGACGCTGGTGATAGCGCTGTTTACCGCGCTCTCCAGCAAAGCCGGCGTCTGGTTCGCCGAAGCATCCGGGGAACTGGTCAACTCGATCGCCTTTTACCACGATGCCGCGAACACCACGCCGCTCGCATCGCTGCTCACCAATGCCGGCATGCTCATCCTTCTGGTCGTGCTCAAGGACGCGGGCTTTACCGGCATCCGCACCTTTGTTTCCGCAACGCTGCATCGCAAATGGCGAGGTTGGCTGGACAGCCGTTTCAACGAAGCGCTTCTCGACAGCAATCACACGCATTTCCATGCCCAGCATGGTTCCTCCGGCGCCGCCGCTCCCGACAACATCGACCAGCGCGTCCAGGAATCGATCAAGGACATGACCGGCGGAGCCATCGGCCTCGCTATGGGGGTCATGGCTGTCGCCACATCGCTTTATTTCGTCGGCCGGAAACTGCTTGAAACCTCGGCGGAGGTGAAAGGGCTGGAGTTCCTCGGCAGCTATGGCAGCGCGGTCCTGGCTTTCCTGGCGGTCGCCATATACGTGCCGCTGAACACCTGGATCGCGGTGAAGCTCGGCAGACTGCTGGAGCGGCTCAACATCCGGATGCAGCAATCCGAAGGCAGTTATCGCGGCGAGCTGACGACGTTCCTGCGTCGCAGTTTCCACGTCGCCGCCTCACAGGGCGAGAACGTGCAAAAGACGATGCACGACCGGCTTTATGTCGATATCGACAGCACCTGGGCACGGCTGAACATCGTCAACACCGGCTACCGTTCGTTCGAGCTGGTCTACAATTTCATCGGCGCCCGCATTGTCGCCTACGGGCCGGGCCTCGTGCCCTACATCCACAACCGTTTCGATCTCAAGGGCTATATAACCGGCTCCGAGATGGTCAACTCGCTGATCAGTCAATGTTCGTGGTTCATCCACGTCATGCCTTCCATCGCGGCGCTGCGGGCCAACAGCCAACGCGTCACCGAACTCGCCAACGCGATCGAAAACGTCCAGCGCCCGCAGGAATTCTACAGTCTCACCGGCTGCTCCGATTTCCGCTACGATCGCCAGAACCCGGTTTTCGGCTTGACCATACAGAAGCTGGAGCTGACCCATCAGGGCGAGGACGCCACGCCGTTCCTGAGCGCTGCGAATCTGCGCTTCCGACGCGGTGAGTGGACGTTCCTGAAGGGCGAATCGGGTTGCGGCAAGACATCGCTTATCAAGGCAATCAACGGCTTGTGGCCCTATGGCCGCGGGACCATCGTCTTCCCGGAAGGGGTCGAAAGTTTCTACGCCGCCCAGGAAGTCAAGCTGCAGCAGGTCTCGCTGAAGCAACTGGTCTGCCTGCCCGGCTCAGAGCGCGATTACACCGACACGCAGGTTGCATCGGCTTTGCACAGAGCGGGCCTTGGCGATTTCATCGAACACATGGCCGATGAAAGCCGCGAGGGAATGAACTGGGACCAGGTGCTTTCGGGCGGCCAGAAACAGAAGCTGGTTGTCGCTCGCATCGTGCTGCAGCAGCCGGGGCTGCTGTTTCTCGACGAAGCGACCGGCGCGCTCGACCCCGAAGGGAAGATCGCCTTCCATCAAGCGATCAAGGACAATTGTCCAGACGTCACGGTGATCTCGATCATGCACGAGGCCGTGCCGCCAAGGTCGCTTTCAGGCGCCGAATTCTACCACAGCATCGTTGCCATCGCCGATGGCGTCGCGACCAAAAAGCCGCTGGCGCCGAGCCTGCCGGTCGAGCTCACCACCATCCTCGAGCACCCAAGGCCGGTCGAGGAAAGATGGCTGCGCTTCCCTCGCCGCATGAGGCAGAAATAGCGGCGACACAACATCGCTGCCCAGTGTCGCTGGTGATCCTGCCCTGCCCGCTGCAGCCGGCAGTGCCGGGCGGATCACCGCGCCCCGGTTAACAGTGTTCAAGGAGCTTAAGGACATCGACGGCCGTTCCGTCCGGGCGAAAGCAAAACGTCAGACGCGCTCGCCGTCCTTCACCCGGTAGGTCGGCTTGTACATGGTGACGAGTTCTTCCGCCGCGGTCGGATGTACAGCCATCGTGCGATCGAAATCATCCTTGGTCAGCCCCGCCTTCAGCGGAATGCCGAGCAGCTGCGCCATCTCGCCGGCATCCGGCCCGAGGATATGGGCACCGAGCACTTTTTTCGATGTGCCGTCGACCACCAGCTTAATCAGCATCTTTTCGTCGCGCCCGGACAGTGTGTGCCGCATCGGCCGGAAGGTGGCGCGGTAGATCTCAACGTCGGAAAAACGCTTTATCGCCTCATCTTCCGACAGGCCGACCGTGCCGATCTCGGGCTGCGAAAAGACCGCGGTGGCGATCGTATCATGGTCGGGCGCGGTCGGGTTGCCCTTGAAGGCCGTCTCGACGAAACACATCGCCTCGTGGATCGCCACCGGCGTCAATTGCACGCGGTTGGTGACGTCTCCTATCGCCCAGATGTTGTCGATGTTTGTGCGCGAATATTGGTCGACATTGATAGCGCCGGTCTTGGTCATCTCGATGCCGACTCCCTCAAGACCCATGTTTTCGGTATTGGGGAGACGCCCGATGGCGAGCATGACCTGATCGACCGCCAGTATCTTGCCGCCAGTGACGACAGCGTCGAGGCGTCCGTCTGGGCGCTTCCTGATCCATTCGGATACGGCATGGCAGAGGATTTTTATCCCCTTCTTTTCCATCGTCTCGTGCAGCATGCGCCTGAGATCCATATCGAAGCGGGAGAGGATCTCCTTGCCGCGATAGACCAGCGTTGTGTCGACGCCGAGGCCGTGAAAGATGTTGGCGAATTCGACGGCAATATAGCCGCCGCCCTCGATCATGATCGCCTTCGGTAATTCCTTGAGGTCGAAGGCTTCGTTGGAAAAGATGCAGTGTTCGTGGCCGGGCAGAGCCGGGTGCGGCGCTGGGCGGCCGCCGGTGGCGATAAGAATCTGGTCGGCGGTGATGGTGCGGTCGTCGCCGAGAAGGTGCACCACATGCGGATCGACCAGCATGGCGCGCGACTGAAACGTCTCGCCGCCGGCACCTTGGACATTCTTCCTGTAGATGGCTTCCAGCCGGCTGATCTCGCGATCCTTGTTGGCAACCAATGTCTGCCAGTCGAAGTTCGCCTGCGGCACGGTCCAGCCATAACCTGCGGCGTCGGCAAAATGTTCGGGAAATTGCGAGGCATAGACATAGAGCTTCTTCGGCACGCAGCCGCGAATGACGCAGGTGCCGCCATAGCGGTATTCCTCGGCAATGCCGACGCGCTTGCCGAGTGCCGCCGCCGCGCGCGCCGCCCTCACCCCGCCGGAGCCGCCGCCGATGACGAAAAGATCGTAGTCAAAGACGGCCATGGTGCGGCTCCTCGCCCTTCAAAATGTTTGAGACAGGTAGGTTGCAAACCATCAAAAGAAAAGCCCGGACCATCGCGCCGCGCATGCTGTCGGACGCGCAATGGAGGCCGGGCTTTCCGCTCCGGCAGCGATAACGCCGCCGGACAATATGCTCAGTTCTTAGGTGCTTCCGTACCAGCCGTAGGAGCCGCGGCATTCGCCGGTGCCGCCGGCGCTGCAGCCTTCGCTGCCGCGGCCAGCGTTTCCCCGACCTGTTGTGCGAGATCGCGAGCGACGCCGTTCTGCCAGATGTCGGCGGCCTTTAGCAGGTCACGCGTCACGGCCGGGCCGCTGTCGAGCAGCTTCTTGCCGGAGTCGGAATTGTAGAAAGCGGCGATTTCGGTAAGCTCTTTTTCGGAAAAAACCTTGGCATAGGCCATGGCTGCTTCCTTCTCGAGATCAGCGCGGCGCGAGGCCAGCGCCAGAGCCTTTTCGCTGACCGTCCTGCCGATCAGCTCCTGCATGTCCGGGTTCTTCTGGATAAGCTGCTGCTGAAGCGCGGCGGCGGCCTGCGGCAGGATGTTGTCGAACGGGTCCGTCGCGTGGATCGCCGCGACCGCGGCGCGGGCCGCCTTCAGATGCCCGTCGGTGACGTCCTGCGAGAACGCCGGCGATGAAAACGCAAAGACGGCTGAAGCTGCCAGAACGGCAGAAAAACGGCGAACCCGGTTATGCAACGTCATGATCGGTAGAACTCCCTGGTTTTCGGGCGGCATGGACGGTTTGGATGCCGTCGCCGGCTATGATGGCCGCTGATGCCAGCCCGATGAAAAGACCATGCTCGACCACGCCAGGAATGGCATGGAGGGCATTCGAAAGCGCTCTTGTATCCGGAATGCGGCCAAAAGATGCATCGAGGATAAAATGGCCGCCGTCTGTAACAAAAGGCTGGCTCCCCGTCATCCTCAATGTGACGGGACCGGAAAGGCCGAGCCTTCCGGCCGCCGCGGCGACCGCGATTTCCGTGGCACGCAGGCCGAACGGGTTGACCTCGATGGGCAGTGGAAAACGGCCGAGCGTCTCGACCATTTTCGAACGGTCGGCAATGACGATCATCCGGGCGGAAGCCGCCGCTACGATCTTTTCGCGCAGCAGCGCACCGCCGCCGCCCTTGATCAATGTCAGCGCCGGATCGATCTCGTCGGCGCCGTCGACCGTAAGGTCGAGTTCGGGCGTTTCCTCCAGCGTCGACAGCGGCACGCCAAGCTCGCCGCAAAGGATGGCGGTGCGCTCCGAGGTCGGCACGCCGATAATGGTGAGGCCGGTGGCGACCTTCTCGGCAAGCAGCCGAACGAACTCCTCGGCCGTCGAGCCGGTGCCGATGCCGAGCCGCATGCCATCAGTCACATGGGCAAGTGCCGCCCGCGCGGCCTCGACCTTCAGTTGCCTCGCATCCATACCTGCCCCGGATTTCGCTTGTTTCGGCGCTCCTAGCATCTTTGCACGTCCGGTCAAAGACTTTGCCCTGTGGATTGACCAAGCACTGCTTGCCTGGATGGGCTGCAGCGGCTATCGCCTGCCGGCAGCGTAATCGTCACAGGACAGGCCATGACCCGACCGATCATCGTGTTCGACCTCGACGGGACGCTGATCGATACAGCGCCGGACCTGCTCGACAGCCTCAACCACAGCCTTGCCGCCAGCGAACTCGCAGCCGTCGATGAGGCCGGCTTCAAGCGCTTCGTCGGCCATGGTGGACGGGTGATGATCGAGCGCGCGCATGCCGCGCAGCAGAGATCGCTGGAAAGCCAGGAGCATGATCGCTTGCTGAAGCTGTTTCTCGATCATTACACCGACAACATCCCGGGTAAATCGCGCCCCTACCCCGGCGTCGTCGAGACGATCGCCCGATTCGAAGCAGCCGGTTATCTCCTGGCCGTCTGCACGAACAAATACGCAGCCAACTCGGTGGCGCTGATCGAGGCGCTCGGCCTGGCGAAGCATTTCGCGGCAATTTGCGGTCAGGACACGTTTGCGTTCCGCAAGCCCGACCCGCGCCATCTGACCGAAACCATCGTGCTGGCCGGCGGCGATCCGCACCGCGCGCTGATGGTCGGTGATTCGCAGACCGACATCGATACGGCGAAAGCCGCCGGCATTCCCGTGGTCGCGGTCGATTTCGGCTACACCGACCGCCATGTGCGCGAATTCGAACCGTCGGCGGTGATCTCGCATTTCGACTCACTGACGCTTGGTCTGGCCGAACGCCTGATTGCCGCTGCGGGGCACTGAGCGAGGCGACCGGGTCGCTCCCGGCGGGATTGCATTCGATCTTCGTTGGAACGCCAGGGCATCGCCTTGACTTCCCCGGCCGGCCCCCCTTATATCGCGGCGCGCTTGGCCTTCAGGCAAAGAGCGGGCGATTAGCTCAGCGGGAGAGCACACCCTTCACACGGGTGGGGTCGCAGGTTCAATCCCTGCATCGCCCACCAATATTTCTTGAAGAAAATCAAGGCATTAAGCCTTATCGCGGCCAATCAGGAAAATTGTCGCGCCTTTGGGGTCGCCACCGGGTCGCCACTGCGAGCAAAGCGCGACTCGATCCGCGACAGCCTGCCGCACCCTGTCGGGGCGTCGTTGCAAGGACATGCTGGATGCAAGGATGAGCCACGGCTTCGATCCTAGCCCCATCCGCCAGCCCTCCCCTCCCAATTGGTCCGCTTGACGGCTGATTGCCTAGGGGGCAACTTCACAACCAACAGTTGGAGGAGGAACCATGCCGACGAGCAAGGCCTTGGACAAAGCCAAATCGCATCGGGGTTCGTTTTCGCCACTGGCGTTGCGACAAATGTCCTCGACGAGAGCCATCCTTCTCGCTGCCAGCCTCTCGTCCCTGGCTACAGCGGCGTCGGGTGCAGAGTTACAGAGAAGCTGCATAGAACCACCGGCAACAGTCATCGAGATTACCGGCGTTAACACCAAACATGCACGTGCCGTGGCAAAATTCACGGAGCCGGATATCCTCAAGGCATGCCATGAAGGCTATGTGAACCAAGGCGGCTATGCGTCGCCCGCAGAGTGCATTCGCGAGACGAAAGGGAGCCTTCTCGGTGATGCTATTCGTGCGGAAGCAAACTGCAGTAAGGGCACCATCAAGTTGGGGCAAATGTCCTTCAAAATGCCCGTTGAAAACAACTGTGCCTCCGGCGGCATATTTGCCGCGCCAGCTTTCAGAATGCTCTGCCCTCAATATCGAGGCAAGGTTGCGAACGAATAACGAGCATTAGCTTCTTGGTTTTCTTGGTGCACCCTATTTCGCCGGAACCATCACTTCACGGAGAAGCGTTTCTGCCTGCGCCAGCACCGTCTGCACAGCCTCCTGTTCGAGGTCCGGCGGGTAGCCGTATTTCTTCAAGATGCGCTTGACGAGGACGCGCATGCGAGCGCGGGCCGTTGCCTTATGCTGCCAGTCGACGGTCGCTGATCCTCGCATCTGCTGGACAAGCTCATGGGCGATGATCCGCAATTGCTCGCTGCCCATCGCCTCGACGGCGCTCTCATTCTCGGCAAGGGCGTCATAGAAGGCGACCTCCTCCGGCGACAGTCCCTGTTCCTCCCCGCGTGCGGCAGAGGCCTTGATGTCCTTTGCCAGAGCGATCAGTTCCTGGATCATTTCGACCGTCGAGATGGCGTTGGCATGGTAACGAGAGACCGCCTCTTCCAGCCGTTGTGAAAACGACCTCGCCTCCACCACGTTCGACCGCGACCGGCTCCTGATTTCGCCATTGAGGAGCTTCTTCAACGCCTCCAGCGCAAGGTTCTTCTTCTCAAGCTTCTGGATGTCGGCCAAAAACTCGTCCGACAGGATCGAGATGTCCGGCGACTGGATACCGGCCGCCTTCAGTATGTCGACGATTTCGGCATTGGCGACGGCTTGGTTGAGCAACTGCTCCACGGCGAAGCTCTTGGCCCGGTCCGACATCTTGCCGGTGGCCGTGGTCTTGACCAGCGCCGCCCGAACGGCCTGAAAGAAGCCGACCTCGTCACGAATGACGCGTGCCTGGTCGCTGGCCGATGCCAGCGCGTAGGCTTTGCTCAATTCCAGCACGGCGTCAGAAAAGCGGCGATGCGCCTTCTTCTTGTCGTCCACGCCCGTGACCTTGGCAGCTTCCTGTTCCTGCCATTTCAGTAGCCAGTCGATGGCGTCGGCCAGCGCGACAAGCCGCTGCTGCGGCTGGCCAGCAATACCAAGACTGTAGTCGTGGCCATGGAACATGCCGCGCACGATCTCGTACTTCTCCATCAGGACGGCGACGGCCTCTGCCTCGTCGATGCCGGTCTTTTCCTGATCGGACTTCGTGTATTGGCCAAGTGCATTCTTCAGGTTCTGGGCGATGCCGATATAGTCGACGATCAACCCGCCCGGCTTGTCCTTGAACACGCGGTTGACGCGAGCAATCGCCTGCATCAGGCCGTGGCCGCGCATCGGCTTGTCGATGTACATGGTGTGCATGCACGGCGCGTCGAAGCCGGTTAGCCACATGTCGCGGACGATCACCAGCTTGAGCGGATCGTCCGGGTTGCGCGCCCGTTTGGCCAGGTCGTCGCGCCGCTTCTTGTTGCCGATATGCGCCTGCCATTCGACGGGGTCGGATGCCGATCCGGTCATGACGACCTTGATCGCGCCCTTGTCGTCATCATCGGAATGCCATTCAGGCCGAAACGCGACGATCTGCTTGTAGAGGTCGACGCAGATGCGTCTGCTCATGCAGACGGCCATCGCCTTGCCGTTCATCCCGGCGATGCGGGCTTCCAGATGCTCAACCAGATCGGCGGCAATCTGCGACAGTCGCTTTTCGGAGCCGACCAGCCTCTCGACCGTCGTCCACTTAGCCTTCTGCTTCTCCTGCTCGGACAGCGTGTCGTCTTCGAGGATGGCCTCGATCTCGGCGTCGATGCGCGGCTTCTCATCCTCGTCGAGTTCGATGCGCGCCAATCGGCTCTCGTAGAAGATCGGCACGGTCGCACCGTCCTCCACCGCTCGGCTTATGTCGTAAACGTCGATGTACTCGCCGAAGATGGCGGGCGTGTTCACGTCGTCCGCCTCAATCGGGGTGCCGGTGAAGCCAATGAAAGAGGCGTTGGGCATCGCCTGCCGGATGTAGTGGGCATACCCGTAGCGGCGCTTGCCCGTCGCCCTGTCAAGCTTGGCGTCGAAGCCATATTGGCTGCGGTGCGCCTCGTCGGCGATGACGATCACGTTGCGCCGGTCGGTCAGCATCGGAAAACTCTCCTCGCCGGCCTCGGGAGAGAATTTCTGGACTGTCGTGAAGATCACGCCACCCGAAGCGCGATTGAGCAGGCGGCGCAGTTCGTCGCGGTTGTCAGCCTGCTCCGGCTTCTGGCGGATCAGGTCGCGGCACAGGCTGAAGGTCGAGAAAAGCTGGTCATCGAGGTCGTTGCGGTCGGTCAGAACGACCAGCGTCGGGTTCTGCAATTCCTTCGACCGGACGATCAACCCACCGAAGAAGGCCATCAGCAAGCTCTTACCCGAGCCTTGCGTGTGCCAGATTACGCCGATCTTGCGGTCGCCCTCGGGACGCGCCGCTTCGATGGCGCTGGCCAGCGCTTTCCTCGCACCATGGAACTGGTGATACCCCGCGATGATCTTGAACGGCCCCTCGAGGCCGGGATTTGCGTCGAGAAGAACAACTGCCCCGGCAGCGCCACCATGCAATCCACCACGTCGGCCTCGACCATCGCCTTGCGGATGTCGCCTTCGCCGGACTGCTGCGAAGACATCGAGCCGTTGGCCAGAACTACGCCGCCCGTCCCGCGCGGCGCGAGATGATGCAGGATGTGCTGAAGCCAGGCGAAATTTGCTTTGCCTTTCGGCGGCGCGCCGTATCGCCAGCGCACATCGTCCTCCAGTCGCTCGCCACCCCAATCCGAGATGTTGAACGGTGGATTGGCGAGGATGAAATCGGCTCTCAGGTCGGGCAGTTCGTCGCGGTGGAAGCTGCCCTCGTTGTTCCAGCGGACATCGGCATCGATGCCCTGCACGGCAAGGTTCATCTTGGCCAGCCGCCACGTCGTGTGGTTGATTTCCTGTCCATAGACAGCGATGTCGTGCCTACGCCCGCCATGCTCCTCGATAAATTTTTCTGACTGCACGAACATGCCGCCCGAGCCGCAGCACGGGTCATAGACGCGGCCCTTGTAGGGTTCGAGCATCTCGACCAGCGTCCGCACGACCGAGCGGGGCGTGAAGAACTCGCCGCCGCGCTTGCCTTCCGAACTGGCAAACCCCGACAGGAAATATTCATAGACCCGGCCGAGCAGGTCTTTCGCCTTGTCGTTGCCGTCATGCATGCCGATGTTGGAAAACAGGTCGATCAATTCGCCCAGCATCGTCTTGTTCAGCGTCGGGCGGGCATAGTTTTTCGGCAGAACGCCCTTGAGCCCTTCGTTCGAGGGTGCCTTTTCGATGGCCTCCATCGCCTCGTCGATCAGCTTGCCGATCTCGGGCCGCTTGGCGTTGCCTTGCAGGAACGACCAGCGCGCCTCCTTCGGTACCCAGAACACGCTTTCGGCCAGATATTCCTCGGGGTCTTCCGGATCGGCGTATTCGTCCGCCGTAAGTTTGGCGTGAAGCCCTTCGAACGCGTCGGAAATGAACTTGAGAAAAATCAGGCCAAGCGCGACGTGCTTGTATTCCGACGGCTCCAGGTTGCCGCGCAGCTTGTCCGCCGCCTTGAACAATTCCGCCGTGAACGCCAGATCGCCGTTGCCGTTGTTTCCAGCCATCTAGTCCCCTCCCGAAGCACCTGTGCGCCGATACCTACCGGCGGACGTATGCAATCGCAACCAGTCTGACGGACATTAGTTTCCCAACTCCTGCTGAGCCCATTTCATCGGACCATCCGTCGCGTTCAGTGCAGGCCAGTGACAGACGCGATTCACCCGACGGTCGCTTCGTACAGGGCACACCAAGCAGTTGCAGACTGGCGTCAACCGATATAAGCCTCCTGCAGCGGGAGGGGTGTCAATGGATCAAGCTGCGATCAGTAATTGGTGTGCCGAAGGGGTTCTTCCTGATCAAGACGATTTATATGCTGCCTTCCTGAAAGAGGACGGCTTGTTTGATGACGCAGAAGGCATTCAGTGGGACTTCAAAGATCAGTGGCCATTCTCGCTATCTGACGACTATTTTGGCGGAATTGCGAGGCTAATCTGCGCCTTTTCCAACTGTCACGGTGGCGTGATTGTCTTTGGTGTTCACGACAAGAAGCGGACGGGTGGACATAACAAGGTTCGGATCAATCTAGATCGCTTTAACCTCGCAGTTCGCCAGCTTCTTGGCTCGTCGCCGCCCTTGGTCCTTCGGTCATATGTATCGGAAAAGGCCGGTGACGTTGACGTGCTCCTAGTCAGGCCAAGACCCGACGGAGTGCCGCCCTATCGCTTTAACAAACCCATTGGAAAATACCGTTCTGGGGTTATTTGGACGTTGGGCATGAGGTGAGGATAGCAGAGCCCCCGCAGTATCCTGTTCTTTTCTGTCGCGCCCGTTTGCCGGCTGAGGCTAGTGAGGTCCCACCCCTAGACGGGTCAATTCCGCCCAGTCCGGCTACCCTAAAGCAGCGGTTTGTTGGAAGAACCGAGGTGTTGGACCAGCTCTTCCATTGGTTGGAAGCATCCGATGAGCCTCGAACCTATCTCCATGGTAAAGGAGGCTCTGGAAAAACAACGATTGCCTACGAGTTTGCACGCTTAGTTAAAGAAAATGGGGGCAGCCTTGAGCTATACGGAGATGACAAGCTTGACGCAGTTGTTTTCGTAAGCGCCAAGGAAAGTTCTCTTGCTGTTTCAGAAGGTAGAATAGTTCAGAATGAAAATAGGGATTTCAGCAATGAACAAGAATTGCTGAGAGCGATATTACTCTACGGTGGATGGACTAGGGACGAGGGCTACCTACAGAGCCTTTCTCTGGACGTACTTCGTAACGAGGTTAGAGCCTACCTGGATATAAACTCGATACTTCTTGTCATCGACGACGTAGATACTTTGACCACGAAAGGGATCGACCCAGGGTCTGATTTTCTCTACCGCGCACTTTGCCGGGCATCGCGAACCTCCAAGGTGGTATATACCCTTCGCAACGCTCCCAGCCAGTCGCTAGGCAATGCCATAGAAGTTCCGGGCTTGGGCGACGAGGACTATGAGCAGTTTGTCGCTGAATGTGTACAGCACTTCGCTGTGCCACCCCCCACTCCTGAGTTCCGAATGCACCGGCTCTCAGAGATATCTGAAAGACGTCCGCTCGTAATCGAGAGCGTTGTCGCGCTTCGTCGTACCTCTGGCACTTATGAACGCGCTGTCGAACTCTTCCAGCAGCAAACAGGCGACGCGATCCGCGACTACGTGTTTCTGCGTGAGTGGGACGCGCTGCCTTCTAGCGCGCCCAAGCTGCTGTTGGCTGCATTGTCGGAATTTAGTGAGCCTGCAACCTTCAATGACCTGCAGAGCGTGCTGCAGTTTGATGCCTCTGGCGTGAGTGATGCCATAGGCGCTGTACGCGAGATGTTCCTGCAAATCGATGACGCTGGAAGCAATACCCTTTATACGCTTGCCTCACTCACCAAAGCTTTCGTAACGAACAAGCGCTCTCAGCTAGTGGGCTACCAATTGCTAAGGGAGCGAGTAAAAGCCTATCGTCGTCACGTAGCTGTCAGCAATCCGCGCGTAGCAAACATTGCATCACAAATTGAACGTCTCCTTCCTACGCGTTTTCAAGAGCATTCAGCTGACAAGGTTAGGGAGGCTTTTCGCCTAGTTTCCGATAGGACCCTGCCGCCATTTGTGACCGAGGACCCGTTCTTTCGAACTGTTTTAGGCTACGCATTAGCTTGTTTTTCGCCACCGCGCCTCAGCGAGGTGAGAGATGCTTTCGAGTATGCGTTTTCAATGAATTTTGAGCCGGATTATAGGTATCTAAGAGCTTGGTTCGCTGCTGAAAAAAACAGCGGCATCAATGATGGATGGTGCCTCACAATTGCAGACCGCGTTCTTGAGGGGAAGCGCTATAGCGAGCCTGAGAAAATGGAGATGACTGGTCGTAAAGCGACAAGCCTCTACGCCCGCGCCCAGGAGCGACTGGTAACTGACCCGTCAGACGCATTGAAAGACCTAACTGAGGCCTTACGGCTACATCTGAGAGCTTTCCGGCTATATTGTAACGCAGGCGACATTCGCGCAAATACGTCGGAAAGATATGCGCGTGGCACCGCTTTTCAGTTGTTTAATACGTTTGCTAGGTCACCTGTGCCTTGGGAATACATTGATGCCGTCGAGACGATCAGCCAAGGAAAAGATGTTTACTTAGATCCGATAGAGGACCCGATCCGCGAAGCGACCGAGACAGCTCTGAAAAATGTCCTAAGAGCGGAAGCGCTTGCTCGCCTGCGCCATCGGCTTCGCATACTCGCCGATTTAGCCGTAACACCGGAATTTTGGCTCGCAACTGGCACCTGTCAACGCGTTGCAGCCGGCGTGAAGTCTTACATAGCCGACGCCGAAACTAGACAAAAATCATTCAGACAGGCGACAAAGACTTAGCCCAGCATTAATGAGTGCAGGATTGCCTGTATATGCTCTTGCAGATCAAGTTCGCCGCGAGCCTCGACGGCCAGCAAATATTTCGACTTGGCCCGGCGGTCGCCTCGGCCAATCGCCGGATAGGAGCAGACGGCCAGCAGGGCCTCCTGCTCGTCCTTGTCGGCCCGCTCGCGGTCGTACCTGCTGCTCCCCGCCGAATAAATAATATGGTGGAACTCGGCGTAGGCCGCCTCATGTGCAGCGATCAGTGCCTGCAGCTTCGGCGAGGCCGTTACGTCAGCGGACACCGGGTCGACGGCAACCGCTGCGCCGGTCAGCGCGAGAAGAGTGCGGCGGGTGATCGCGGGCATGGATGATGTCCTCCTCGCTGCCGATCATGCCGGACCATAACACCACTGTGCGAGGGCGCAGAGATGGTCAGAGCCTGTCTGCTGACAATGCGGTCAGTTGGCCATTCGAACCTGGTCAAGTGGGCCCACAGACGCCCTGAGCCATCAAGTTTGGGCATCCTGGAGATGGCGAAGTCCAGAGAGATTGGTCCAAAGCTTGCCGATGAGCCGAGGCGGTTGCTCCGTTCGCACCCGTTGATCAGGATACTTCCCGCAAGTACCGCTCCAACTCGGTCGCAAGGACTAGGATGCGCCCACCTGCCTTGCTCCGTCGCAATTTCCCCTCCTTAAACAACCTGTAAAATTTTGCCCTCGAAAGACCCGTAGTCTCGCTCGCCTCACGCAGCGTATAGGCAAGTTTTTTGTTCAGGTGAATGTTGTCAACTTCGGGAGGGTTTACCCTGTTCTGCTGGAGTAATTCCAGAATGTGGGCCACGTCACCTTCTATGCGCCTCAATCGACGATCAAAATCGTCCACCAACGCAGCCATTCCCTCAAATGCGTTGTTCAATGGTTCGGCCTTTGTCTTCCGTCGGAAATCGATAACACAGTGAATTGCCGACCGGCAAACAACGATGATCAGAGAATAGAGGCAGGCGCTGCTGTTTCGGCACTGCGCGCGTGAATATGGGGCCTCACAACGCTACCCGCCCCCGCCGTCGATAATTTGGCGGAGCTAGCCGCGATGTCACAATCTGGCGGCCCTTAGCCACGCTCCTTGCTCGTCAGCCAACCTCCCCTCCACGCTTACCACGCGCGGGCCCGAAGACGTTGTTTGTAAAGTAGTCGATCACTTCGGCGGCCTGTGTCCCCTGCCGGAAGCGGCGCTGCTCTTCGAAGTCGAGTGAAGGCAGCAGATGTATGAACTGGCCTTCGCGATATAGCGAGATCAGCGCTGCTGGATCGAGCCCGCCAGTTCGCAGACCAGTGAGATTGTTGGCTGCCTCGATTGCCGCCCCGATCATCACGTCGGCGAGTTGCACCGCTGGGCTCGATCTGGAGTTGACCTGGTTCACCTCGGTAAGCTGCAGAGGAAACTTGAGGCTCGCGATTGCTGATTGTCGGAATTCGGCGACCTCATCATGGTCGATAAGGCGCTGAAGCAACTCATGGTAAGAGAGTAGGTTCTTCGATTGGTCGTGCTCGACCCTGTAAGGCCCATCAGCCATAACTTCCATGCGGCTGATCAGCGACTGCAACACTACCAATGCTGCGTCCGTATTCACTCCCGGCGTCGCTATGGCATCGAGGCATTCGGGTGCTGCATATTGGGCCAATGGCCCCAACGCTTCAGGCAACTCGCGCCACCCTGTCTTTCGCGCTGCCAACACCAAATCCCTCAACGATCCGGGCGTCTTCTGTTTGACGGCGCGCTGAAAAGCCGCAAGCAGCGCGTCGAATTCCTCTTTGCCAAGAATTGTCGGCCCTGCGGAATAAAGCAGTGACGCCAGGGCGTAGTTTTGCCCGTTCTCGTAGAAGTTAAAGCCCCGCTCGTAATAGTAGGGTTCGACGGCATAGTCGAGAAACATCAGGACCAAGAGGAACCGCTTGTCGCAGACGTAGGTTACGCATTTGTAGTCTCTCAGCAAGTCACGTTGCAGACCTAGAAGCTGCGGATGGTTGGCTGAACGGCGCGACAGATTTCGGTACTTGAGTTCCGTGACATGAAGCTTAGGGAAATACTCCTTGATCAGCCGGGTGGCATCTTCATTGCTTATCGCAATGGCAGTTGCGCCCTGAAAGCGCTGATCTGGATTGAGCAGGTCGTACCCTGTGTACCCGCTCTCGTCGATCCGGAAGCACTCCATAAATAGTCCTTTTCGACGCAGCGCTCTAATTTCCCGGTGCTGCTTAATCCACGAACGTTGATAGATCGCAGCAATCGCCTCTTCTCCTCTACGGATGCCGGGCGCTTCATAGCTCGTTCCTCGGATAGAGCCGCGCGATCTCGGCCGGAGTGAGATCGTCGAGCAGAATGTGCGTCGGGCCGTCGTGGCGAAACACCATCAACGTCCGCCTGCCGTCGACTGTGCACCTAAAGTCAGCGTGGGTCCGCCGCCAGACCTCGTCGAGCGCCTCGGGATTCGCGATCAGGTGCGGCTTATAGCCGGCGGCGTGCAGAGCAGCGAAGCTCTCGGCTTGGGCGCGGATGGGTATGCCCACCATATCGGCGTCGTCCTCTAGTGCCCGCGTCACCAGCAAGCCGAGGATGTCGGCCACGATTATCGCATCCTTGTTGAACGCCTCCAGACAACTGCCGGAAATCCGCAGAAACGCGCAGTTCCACCCTTCACACGGGTGGGGTCGCAGGTTCAATCCCTGCATCGCCCACCAATACCCGCTTCCGGTACAAAGCTACCATCCGCTTCGCAGCCGCCTACGCTTCGAACTTCCGCCTCATCGCCAGGTTTGCCATGACCCGGTTCATGCGATTCGCCAGGCATCTGGGTACACATCGCTAAGCGCTGTCTACCCTTGGAATCGCTCAAGCTGCACATTGAACGCGGCCGGGAGAAAGTTGACGGGCGATAAAATCGTCCTAGGTGAGCTGCTATCTCAGTGGCCCCGGGAACTGACGAGGGGAAATCGCCGTCGACCTCCTGCTCCGACCAGGTGAAACTGCGCATTGCAAATGCGTCCGGCTTCCGCGAACATTGCTGGACCCCATCAAGGGCCCGTAGCGGCCGACCCGAATACTGAGCGCTGGCTTCCCGGCCCGCTGTCCTGGCGGCCTTCGGGATGAGCTTGGATCCAGCCAGCGTCCTTAAGTCAAAAGGGAGGAAAAACCGATGAAACTGACAAAACACCTGACCGGTGTAGTGATCGCGTCGACCTGTCTGTGTGCGCCCGCGCTGGCGCAGACGAAGTTGACCATGTGGTATCACGGCGCCGGCAACGAGGTGGAGTCGCGAACCCTCAACCAGATCGTCTCCGACTTCAACGCCAGCCAGTCCGATTGGGCGGTGACCATCGAGAGCTTCCCAGAGAAGAGCTACAACGATTCCGTCGCGGCGGCGGCCCTGGCGGGCAACCTGCCCGACATCTTGGATGTGGACGGGCCCGTCATGCCCAATTGGGCCTGGGCCGGCTATCTGCAGCCGCTGCCGATCGACGAGAGCGAGTTCGCCGACTTCCTGCCCGGCACCAAAGGCGTGTGGGACGGCAAGCTCTATTCGGTCGGTCTGTGGGACGCGGCGGTGGCGCTTTTTGCACGCCAATCGACGCTGGACGAGCTGGGCCTGCGCACCCCGAGCCTCGACAAGCCCTGGTCGAGAGAGGAATTCATGGCCGCGCTTGATGCCGCCAAGGCCTCCGGCAAATATGAATTCGCCCTTGATCTCGGCATGAACGACCAAGCCGAGTGGTACTCCTATGCCTTCTCGCCGTTCCTGCAGAGCTTCGGCGGAGACATTGTCGACCGTTCGACCTACAAGACCGCGGAAGGCGCGCTGAACGGCGAGACTGCGCAGGCCTTTGGCAAGTGGTGGCAATCGCTGTTTACCGGAGGCTATGCGCCTGGCACCAGCGAGGACCCCGCCGATCAGCAGACCGGCTTCATCGACGGCAAGTTCGCCTTCCAGTGGAACGGCAACTGGCGCGCGGTGGCGACGATGGAAACCGTGGATGACGTTGTCTTCCTTCCAGCCCCCGATTTCGGCGCGGGCAACAAGATCGGCGCGGGCTCCTGGCAGTTCGGCGTCTCGGCCAGGTCCAAGCATCCGGAAGGTGCTGTCGAGTTCATCAAGTTCGCCGCGCAGGACAAGTACCTGGCCGCCTTCTCCGACGGCATCGGCCTGATCCCGCCCACGCCCTCGGCGGCACAGATGACGAAGAACTACAAGGACGGCGGCCCGCTCGCGGTGTTCTTCGACCTCTCGAAAGCACAAGCTCTGGTGCGCCCGGTCACCCCGGGCTACGTGGTCCAGGCCAAGGTCTTCACCAAGGCACTGGCCGACATCGCCAATGGCGCCGATGTGGCCGACACGCTTGATGCGGCGGTCGACGAGATCGATGCCGACATCGAAAGCAACGGCGGCTACGGTCACCGGTAGTTCTGTCGCGCCGGGGTCCCCGCCAGCCGCGGACTCCACGCTTTCTGGCGGATATCGCATATGGCATCGAAACTAACCCTGTCGAACCGGACGGGCTGGACATTCGCCCTGCCGGGTTTCGCACTCATCGTCACGTTCATCGTCCTGCCGTTTTTCTTCGCGATCGGTCTCTCATTGACAAATCAGCGGCTGCTGTCACCGAATGCCACCCAGTTCGTCGGGTTGGAAAATTATCGTCAGCTCCTCGGCCTTGGGGTGGTGACGCTCGAGCCAGAACGCGACGATGCTGGCAAAGTGGTCCGAAACGAGGCCGGCGAAATCCAGTATCCCCGCCTGCGTGAGATCACCCGTAGCGAGGCCTATCCCCAGTATCGCGGCATGCGCGAATGGTTCCGCTGGCAGTCCGGCGAGAACGTCATGGTCGTCATCGCCAGCGACGTTGTGTTCATGAAGGCGCTGGTAAACACCTTCCTGTTCGTCCTGGTCGTGGCGCCGGTGCAGGGCGGCCTCGCGCTGGTGCTTGCTTTGCTCATCAACCAGAAGCTAAGGGGCATCAACATATTCCGGACCATCTACTTCATGCCGGTGGTGGTCTCCATCGTCGTAGTCTCGCTCCTCTGGCGGTTCATCTATGACGGCCAGAACGGGCTGTTGAACAGCATCCTCCAGGGGCTCACCTTCGGCCTCTTCCAGCCCGTCGACTGGCTGGGCAACCCCTCGACCGCGCTGCCCGCGATCATGGCCATGTCGATCTGGCAGGCCGTCGGCTTCCACATGGTCATCTGGCTAGCCGGGTTGCAGATGATCAGTCCCACGCTCTATGAGGCCGCCGCGATCGAGGGTGCTTCGAAATGGCAGACTTTCCGCTATGTCACCTGGCCGGGCCTGCGCAATACCGCCGTGCTCGTCCTTGTCGTGATCACCATGCAGGGCTTCGCCCTGTTCGCCCAGATCGACGTGATGACCAATGGCGGTCCGCTCGACAGCACCCAGACCCTCGTCTTCCAGGCAGTCGAGCGCGGCTATGGCAAGCAGGACATCTCGGGCGGCTCGACCATCTCGGTCATCCTGTTCGCGATCGTGCTGGCGATCTCACTCACTCAGCGCTGGCTGACACGGGAGCGTTAAGATGGCCTTCAATCCTGACAGCTACGGCCTCAGGCTCTTCGTCCGCTATCTGGTGCTGTGCCTGATTGCCTTGATCTTCATCTTTCCGCTCGTGTTCATGATCAACTCGAGCTTCAAGCCCGACAGTCAGCTCCTCGCGGACACCTCCAGCCTGCGTGCTTTCCTGCCCGTCGGGGACATCAGCCTCAACAACTATTTTGGAGCGTTCCGGCGGGCGCCTGTCGGCCTGTTCGTCCTAAACTCGGTTCTGGTCACCGGGACGACCGTCCTTCTCTCGTTGTTGATCTGTTCGCTGGCCGCATTCTCCTTCGCTTTCCTGCGGTGGAAGGGGCGCGACGTGGTGCTCTCGATCGTCATCGCCACGCTGATCATCCCTTTCGAGACCATCGCTATCCCGCTCCTGCTCCTGGTCTCTAAACTGCCCTGGATCGGGCTTGATGGGCTGCACTGGGGCTGGCTCAACACCTACAGGGTACAGATCATCCCCTGGATCGCCGATGGGCTGACGATCTTCCTGTTCGTGCAGTATTTCAAAGGACTGCCGGGCGAGCTGATCGAGGCAAGCCGGGTGGAGGGCGCGAGCTGGTGGCAGGTCTACTATCGCGTTGTCATGCCGCTTTCAGGGCCGGTTCTGGCGACTGCCGCCATCCTGAAGTTCCTCGTCATGTACAACCAATATCTCTGGCCGCTCATCGTCGTTCAGCAGGAAAACTACCGCCCGGTCATGGTCGGTCTCGGCTACTTCTTTCAACTCAACGTCGCCTGGGGCGAAGTCATGGCTTATCTCACCCTTATCACCGTCCCGGTGCTGATCTTCTACCTCTTCCTGCAGCGCGCCTTCATCGCATCGATCGCCTCGACCGGTGTGAAGGGCTGAATGCATGGTTCTCGCGCCCAAGCGCCAGTGGATCTGGGACGACTGGTATGCCCATGACGGCAAGCGCGGGCACGGCTATTTCCTCAAGGCCGACCAATCGATCGGTGACCCCGAATTGCCGCACATGAACCAGGGAGCCATCGCTTATGGCTGAGGTCTCGCTCAAGGCCGTCAAGAAATCCTATGGTCGGGTCGACGTCATCAAAGGCGTCGATATCCACATCAACGATGGCGAGTTCGTCGTCTTTGTCGGACCGTCAGGCTGCGGGAAGTCCACCTTGCTGCGGGTGATCGCCGGACTCGAGGACATAACCGAAGGCATCCTCGAGATCGGAGGCCGGGTGGTCAACGAACTCCCGCCCAAGCAACGCGGTGTTGCGATGGTGTTCCAGAGCTATGCCATCTTTCCGCACATGACGGTGCGCGAGAATATCGCGTTCGGCCTTACGATCGCGGGCGCTTCCAAGCAGGAAAAGGAGCAGAAGGTGGCCGAGGCCGCACGCATCCTGCAAATGGAACATTTGCTCGACCGCCGCCCAAGTCAGCTTTCGGGCGGCCAGCGCCAGCGAGTCGCTATCGGGCGCGCAATCACTCGGAAACCTTCCGTATTCCTGTTTGACGAGCCGCTCTCCAACCTCGACGCCGCGCTGCGCATGGATATGCGTATGGAAATCGGCCGGCTGCGCAGGCAACTCGGAACAACGATGGTCTATGTCACCCATGACCAGGTCGAGGCGATGACGCTGGCTGACAGGATCGTCGTCCTCAAGGATGGTCAAGTCATGCAGATAGGAGCGCCGATGGAACTCTATCACGAGCCGGCCAACAGGTTCGTAGCCGGCTTTCTAGGAGCCCCGTCGATGAATTTCCTGAACGTCGACGTCCTCGACCTCGATGGCGAAGCGGCAACGGTTGGAAATCAATCCCTGGAGCCGATCAGGGTAGCGACCAGAAGGCGCACCTTCCGGAAAGACGGCAAGGCCATCCTGGGTATCCGTCCGCAGTACCTCCGGGCGGCGCAGCCTGGAGAAGGCATGCTGCATGGCATCGTGGCACATACCGAGCGGTTGGGCAGCGAGACGGTCGTGGACCTGACACTTCGCGACGATCACGAGCTCATTGCAGCCTTCGATGAAGACAAGATCTTTGAACCGGGTGACGCCTTGGAGCTCACGTTCGACACGGCCTTAGCCCATCTCTTCCCCGACGAGGGTGAGCTGCAGACGCCGTAAACGTGAGCAACGACAACGCGACGCATCGGCGCGATTCGCGAGTGTCCATTCCAGAACCCCGGAACAAACCTGCATGGCCGCGAGTTTCTACTCCTTGAAGAGTGAGGGAAAGCCCATGTCCAGACGTGTTTTGGCGACAGGTGTCGTAGTCCTCCTTCTCGGCGGACCGGCCTTTGCCGCAGACGGCAGCCCGTTGCCGCCGCAGAATGCCAGGAAACTGTCGGAAATAATCGCCAAGGTCGAGCAGCGCGACGACTTTCGCTACGTCGACGAGGTCGGCTGGGACAGCGGCGCCTACACCGTCACCTATTACACGACCGATAAGGCGAAGGTCGAAATCACCTACGATCCGGTGACAGCCGAGCCGAAATAGATCGCCGCCACCCTTCCTCCAGGCGATACGTGCGGCCGGAACATATTCCGGCAACCAGGTTACAGCGCAGCCTGGCGACGATCCCTCGAAAACTGGCGGCGGCGTGGCTTCACCAAGAGCGGGGCCTGCACCCTTTTCGGCATCCCCTTGCGCCGATGCGGCTTTGATGGCTGACTGCGGCGTAATCATTGAGCCGCACGGGGGTGGGCATGGCGACGGCAAAGCATGTGGCGAAACGCTTTCTGATGATGCTCGCCGGCTATTTCGTTGCGGTACTGGTCGGGCTGATTGCAGTAGTAACGATCTATGGTGCATTGAGTTCGCTGCCTGATGCACCGGCGTATTTCGATTTCATGGGGGTCTCCCCTATCGCGGCGCTGGTCGTGCCGCCGCTCGGCATGTTCATCTATTTCCTGACGATCGTGCTGACCGGTCCGCAGACGCTGATCTTCGCGCTGATCGCCGAACTGTTTTCGCTGCGCAGTTTTTGGCTGCACATGATCTTCGGCGCCGCAGCAGCGGCTGCCGGCTTCGTTCTGATTTGGCCGAGCGCGCCGGGCGACCTGAGCCCCGAGCGCTGGGCCGATATCGGCATCATCGCCGCCGCCGGCCTCGTCGCCGGTCTGGTCTACTGGCTGATCGCCGGGCGCGAAGCCGGGTTGCGGCGCCCGCTCTCCCTGCGTTAGCGTCCTCAGCTCGCCGGCGAGCGCACCGCTTCCGTGCTGTCGAGTGCCTGCTGCAGCCGCGTGTCGCGGTCGTAGACGTCGCTGAAATATTCGACTTTGCCGGAACTATCAGGCCAGGCTGTGAAATAGGCGACATAGACCGGGATCGTGCGCGCCACCTTTTCGGTCGAATGTCCGTGCTTCAGCTTCTCCGCGACATAGTCGACCGAGGTGCCGAGCACGGCCGCCGCCATGCCGCGCGGATCCTGCAGACGAACGCAGCCATGACTGAGCGCGCGCATGTCACGCTGGAAAAACGACTTTTGCGGCGTATCGTGCATGTAGATTGCGTGCTTGTTGGGGAACAGGATCTTCAGTTCGCCCAGCGCATTGGCCTCGCTCGGCAGCTGGCGCACGCCATACGGTATTTTCGCGCCATAGGCGCCCCAGTTGACCGAGGAGGAGGGAATGCGCTTGCCGCGCGCGTTGACCACTTCGTAGCCGGCGCGGTCAAGATAGCCGGGATCCCTGCGCAGCCGGGGCAGCATCTCGTTGACGAGGATCGACTGCGGCACACCCCAATAGGGATGGAAGTCGACCTGCTCGACCTGATCGTAGAAGAAGGAAGTCTGGTTCGTGGTCTTGCCGACGACGGCGCGAGTCTTCAGCTTCTCCTCGCCATTTTCGATGTAGCTCGCCGTAAAGGCCGGCTGGTTGATGAAGACGCGCGGACTGCCGAGATCGGATGGCAACCAGCGCAACTCTTCCAGCGCGACCTGCACCTTTTGAATCTTGTCGGCCTTGGACGTCCCGACCAGCGCTGCGACGGTGCGCGGACCGATGACGCCGTCGCCCTTCATGCCAGCCTTTTTCTGCACCGCCTTGATAACCGGCACCAGTTCCGGATCATAGACCTCGCTGGTGGCGAGCCTGGCCAATATCTCGCCATAGGCGCCGCCCATCTCGTCGTCGAGATTGCGCGCAATCTTGGTCAGTAGCTTCGGCAGTTCGGGGCTGGTCTGCCCCGGTTTCAGCAACAGCTTGGGGTCGACGACGATCTCGTCTTCGGCGCTGGCCTGGAGCGATTCCAGTTCGACGCGCAGCGCCTGATATTCCGCGTTCTGCGGATGCCGTGATTCGAGATAGGTGCGCACTTGCTGGGTGCGCGCCAGCGTTTTCAGCACGCCTTCCATGTCGAGCGGCTTGGCCGGGAAATCGTAATAGCCGGTGATGCGATTGGGATCGACGCGGCCGCTTTGCGCGTCATGGACATAGCGCAAGACGCGCGCCGACAGTGCCATCTCGAAGCGGACGAACCCCTTCAGCCGCGCATCGGCGCCGCCGGTCGATGCGCCGGCAGGCACTTCAACCGTATAGTCGGCCGGCGTGAGGCCATAGCTCGTCGCCTCGCCAAGCACCCGCACCGCATCCTGCGCGCGGCTATTGGCACTGGCTCCCGTCACCCAGATGAAATCTGGATTGGCCGAGTAATAGGCGATGAGCGCCTTGGCGATGTCCTTCTCAGCGTAGAGTTCGTAGTCGTCGAGTCCGGCAATCGCTTCGCGGAAGGCAGCACTGGTGGCGGAATACGGCTGGAAGGCGGCGTCCTGCGGCATTGCCGGCTCCGGCGTTGCTGTCAGCGGAGAGAAGTCGACGCGCACGAGCGGATCGCTCTTGTAGGAGTAATAGGACGGGCTGCTGATACGAGAGGCAGCGGGCGCCGTTGCGTTTGGCATGTACTTCGGCTTCTGCCTTGACGGCGGCGGGGGGAAATCACCTTGCGGCGAGTGCCTGATGCCACCGCCGAAAAGCCTCTCGAAAAGCCCTTGCGCGTCTGCCTGCGGCACACCGAAGGCCAGCATTGCCGCGACCGCCGCAAGCGGCATCGCGGTTGCTTTGTTTCCGAGGAATTTCATGGATCACCCGCTCCGGCTGCAACCGGTTCCCGTTCCGCATCGCTTGACGGTCTCGCCCACCGTACGGCGGATGTAAGACGCAACCACACCGATTCATACCGATTTCGTTAAGCTTCCATAAATTTCGGCTATCCTGTTGCAGAACAGTTTCACAACACCGTGACAACTAAAGCGAATTGGGTCCCCTCCGGTTCCAGGAAATAGTGCACGGGTCAGGCGTTGGCGCCGCCGTCGATAGTCAGTGCGGCGCCTGTCACGAAGCGCCCTTCGGGACCTGCCAGCCAGGCAACCATGCCGGCGATCTCTTCAGCCTTACCGAAACGAGGCGTCGCCATCTTCTGTCGCTGGTGCTCGGCGTGCGGGCCACTTGCCGGGTTCATGTCGGTGTCGGTCGAGCCAGGATGAACGACGTTGGCGGTGATGCCGCGCGAACCAAGGTCGCGCGCCAATGCCTTGGTCAAGCCGACCAATGCCGCCTTGCTGGCCGAATAGGCGCTGAGGCTGGTGTCGGTGACACGCTCCGCCAGATTGCTGCCGATCGAGATGATTCTGCCACCCTCGCCCATATGCATTGCTGCCGCCTTCGACGCCACGAACGGGGCTCTGACGTTGACCTCCATGGTTTCATCGAAGTCGGCGAGCGGCAATTCGTCGATCGGCGCGGCGCGCCAGATACCGGCGCTGTTGACGAGGATGTCGAGCCGCCCGAAGGCTCTCACTGCCTCGCTGACCGCCTCTTGGATTGCGGCGGCGTCGCGATTGTCGGCCTTGAGGGCAATGGCGCGACCGCCGGCTGCCTGAATATCCTTGACGACAGCACGGGCCTGCTCCTGACCGGTCACGTAAGTGAGTGCGACGCTGGCGCCGTCGGCCGCGAGCCTTCGCGCAATCGCTGCGCCGATGCCGCGGCTGCCGCCGGTGACGAGCGCGACCTTGCCGTTCAAGCGTTGCGATGACATTTGTTTCTCCTTTTTGTAATGATTGATACATAAATGTCTGCCAGCCTTGCCCGAGCGCGTCAACAGATTTATGTATCAATCAACACAGAAAGGATGCCATGCCCGAACGAGGCCGCCCCCGCACCTTCGATCGAACCGCCGCCTTGCGGCGTGCAATGGAGGTGTTTTGGGCAAAGGGTTACGAGGGCGCATCGATGAGCGAGCTGACCGCGGCGATGGGCATCAACTCGCCCAGCCTCTATGCCGCCTTCGGCAGCAAGGAAGCGCTCTTCCTCGAAGCGGTCGAGCTCTACACGCAGGTCGAAGGCACCGATATCTGGTCCGCACTGGAAAAAGCGCCGACAGCGCGCCAGGCGGTCGAGCGCTTCCTGCGCCAGACGGCCAAGGCCTATTCGCAGACCGATCGTCCGCAAGGCTGCCTGATCGCACTCGGCGCGCTGCACCAGGATTCAAGCCGCGGCGCCATCTGCGATGACCTGCGCCGCCGGCGCGCTGAAAGCCGCGCAGCTTTGCTGAGACGGCTGGAACGTGGCGTGGCGGAAGGCGAATTGCCGGAAAATTTCGACTGCGGCACGGCCGCGACTTTCTATGCGACGGTGCAGCACGGCATGTCGATCCAGGCGCGCGACGGCGCATCGCGTGCCGCCCTTCTGGCGACGGTGACCGGGGCTATGGCGGCGTGGAAGGTCCTGGCTGGCACGGACATGGTGTGACAAATAATGGCGGCCGAACTCGCGTTCGGACAGGAAGAAATAAGATATTCAGGTCAATGCAGCAGCGACGGTTCCCGGTGTTCGGCAACGAAACCGATCGCACGCTCGACCACGCCCCTATCGGCGAGAATGCGGCGATGGCCGAGCCCGTCGGCCCAATAGAGCCGCACATGGTCGCCGGCGCCGGCATAGAGCCTTGCATGGTCGGCGGACACTTCGCGGTCGTCCGGCGCATGGATGACCAGCGTTGGCACCGGCGTGCTGGCAAGCTGGCGGTCGCCGACGAATTCGTGCAGCGGCCGGCCAGCGATACGTTCGACCCGGTCGGCCATGGCGGCCTGCGAGCGTGGGCCGACACTGAGCATGCGGCTGAAATCATTGAAGATCGCCGGCAGGGAACTCGGCGCCGCAATCAGCACCAGCCGCTCGGCGGCCAGCGGCGGAATGTTCTTGACCGAACCGACGACGGCATTGGCGGCGACGGCACCGCCGAAGGAGTGGCCGACGACCGCCACGAACGGGCCGAACCATTCGCCGGTCAGCCGTGCGGCTTCAACAGCGCTGACCAATGTGAGCCGGCGGCCCTGCGATTGGCCGTGGCCCGGCAGGTCGAGCGAGACAACCTTGTAACCGGCGTCGCGATACCCTTCGATCAGCGTGCGCATATATTCGGTGCGCGAACGCCAGCCATGGATGACGAGTACCGTGCCGGCGGCCCGCCTGCCCGGCTCTGGCCTGAATTCATGCACCATGACGCAGCCGTTTTTGGTCTTGAGCCGATGATGGCGCGCCTCGGTCATGAAGCCGGCGGCGCGGTCGACGGCGCGTCGCTCGCCGTCGCTGAGAACCTTGGCGTTCGGCGTGCGGCAGAACAGTTCGAACGCCGCGCGCCCGGTAAGGCGGGGAGCCACGTGTTCGGCCGCGGCAAACACGCCCCGGATGACCTTCAATCCAAATGATGCCATAGTGGCGAATCCGCCCGTTCGTTCAAGCATGAACATAATAGTTCAAACATGAACATTAAACAAGAGCTACCCTGGGACAACCCGCGTTTTCGCAACTGGGTCGCGGTGGCGCGCGCCTGCCACGTACTGGAACGCACGCTGGCGGCGAAGCTCGCGCCGCTGGACCTGAAGCCGGCGCAGCTCGACGTGCTGATGAACCTTTACCGCCATCCCGGCATGTCGCAGCATGACCTCGCCCGCCGGCTGCTGGTCGGCCGCTCCAACATCACCATGCTTTTGCCGCAACTCGAGACACGCGGCCTGCTGCGCCGCGAAGGCGATCAGAAGGACAAGCGGGTGCTGCGGCTGACCTTGACCGAAGCTGGCACGGAACTGCTGATGCAGGCGCTGAAGGTCCATATGGCGCTGATCGAGAAAGCGATGAGCCAGTCGACGCCGGAGCAATGCGACATGATCGGCGAGCAGATGCGCAAGATTGCCGACGTCCTCAAGGAAGCGTGACTGGAGCATCGGACCCAAAAGCGAAAACCGGTTTTGGGAAAATCCGGTGCTCAAACAAAGGATGGAGCTCGCGGATCGATCCGCTCACCACATCGACTTTTTCGCGCGCTCCGGCCATTCCGTGTCGTAGGTCTCGCCGTCGATGCCTTTCCGGCTGGTGATTTCCAGGATTTTTCCGGGTGTCGGCAGCGACTTCGGGTCGACATGCCTCGCCGGGTTCCAGAGTTCCGACCGATGGACGGCGCGAGCGCACTGGAAATAGACCGAATCGACATCGATGACTGTGACCGAGCGCGCCGGCTTGCCGTCGACGCTGAACGAGGCGCAGAGCGCGGCATCCGTGTTGATATGGGCGCGGCCGTTGACTCGCAGCGTCGTGCCGGAGCCAGGTACCAGGAATAAAAGGCCGACGCGCGGATTGCGGAGGATGTTCCGGAGAGAATCGGCGCGGTTGTTGCCGCGCCGGTCCGGCATCATCAGGGTTTTCGGATCACGGATGCGGACGAAGCCGGCGAGATCGCCGCGCGGCGAGCAATCCAGCCCTTCCGGCCCGCTGGTCGCGAGCGCGGCAAAAGGCGAGGCTTCGATGAAGGCGGCGTATTCGGGAATGATATGGTCGAGTTCCTTGACCAGCGAGGTTTCGCCGGGCAGGCCATAGAGCGCTTCGAGCTGCTCGACCGTGGTGATGACGGACATGTTTTCGTCTCCGAACCTTTGCCGGCGTTACTCCAACTCCATGACGTTTTAGCGACGCGCAAGTGGCTGGCTGTCAGGAAACGGGTGTCGAGGGGACGACATGAAAGTGCAAGCCATGCTGACCGCATGAAACGGATCATGCCGGCAGCACGGAGATCAACAATGGACAAAACCCTCGATCGGCGAAGCACCGCCATGGAACTTCTCGAAAACATGTTCGACGTTGAAATGCGTTTCCTGCGCTCAGACTCCGACAGGGTTGATATGCTTGCCGGCGCATTCCACGCCGAGGTCGTCGTGCATGAGCCGCAATCGCTTCCCTATGCCGGTGACTGGAATGGGCTCGACGGCATCGGTGCTCTTTTCCACAAGATGCAGGAAATATGGAGCGATGTGGCTGTGGAGGGTCTTCAGGCCTCCCAAAGCGATGACACGGTGTATATGAGCTGTACGCTCCGCCTGACTGCCCGTGCAAACGGTGCAGTTGTCGTACAGCCATTTGCGGAAGTCTTGCGTTTCAAGGAGGGTCGCCTGATTGAAGGCACGCCGTTTTACTACGACACCGCCGAGATAGTGACGACTCTTGGGTCGTCGGTGCTTGCGGCAGAGACCGCCTAACGATCGCGGCTTAGCCCTTCTCTTCCAGCTCGGCGAGATAGGCGGCCCAGCGTGCCTCCTTCTCATGACCCAGCGTATGCAGGTAATCCCAGGTGAAGATCCCGGTATCGTGAAAATCGTCGAAGGTGATGCGGACGGCATAGTTGCCGACCGGTTCGATCTTGAGGATCGCAACGTTGCGCTTGCCGGGAACGGTGACACGCTGTTCGGGCGAATGGCCCTGCACTTCGGCCGATGGCGAGGCGACGCGCAGAAACTCCGCCGCCAGTTCGAACGGCTGATGGTCAGGGAACGTCACGGTAAGCAGCCTGCGGTCCTTCGAGACCCTGAGTTCCTTCGGCGCCGTCATGGTGATAGGTTCCGCATCATCTGTCCTATCCCTACGCCGCTTCGCGCAGCGGGAAAAGGCCGCTTCTAAACTTCCGACACAATCTGTCGGGGGCGCGATGCTACCAAGGATCGAGACCTCTTATCTTGAATGGCAGGTTGGATCGTATCACATAGCCATATATAACGAATGCCGTTCGCAGCCACTGGAAACGCACTAGCATGGACATGATCGATCCTTTTGGTCGCACGATCAGCTATCTCAGGGTGTCGGTCACCGACCGCTGCGACTTCCGCTGCACCTATTGCATGGCCGAGGACATGGCGTTCCTTCCCAAGAAGGATCTGCTGTCGCTGGAAGAGCTCGACCGGCTGTGCACGGTTTTCATCGAAAAGGGTGTCAGGAAACTGCGTCTTACCGGCGGCGAGCCGCTGGTGCGCAAGAATATCATGCATCTGGTGCGCCAGATTTCGCGTCATCTCGAAAGCGGCGCTGTGGAAGAACTGACGCTGACCACCAACGGCTCACAGCTTTCGCGTTTTGCCGCTGAACTCGCCGATTGCGGGGTCAAGCGGATCAACGTCTCGCTGGACACCCTGGACCCGGAAAAATTCCGCCAGATTACCCGCTGGGGCAATCTCGACAAGGTCATGGAAGGCATTGACGCTGCGCAGGCAGCGGGACTGAAGGTAAAGCTCAATGCGGTGGCGCTGAAGGATTTCAATGACGCCGAGCTGCCGGAGATGCTGCGCTGGGCGCACGGCCGCGGCATGGAGTTGACGATCATCGAAACCATGCCGATGGGCGAGATCGACGCCGACCGCACCGACCAGTATCTGCCGCTGTCGCTTCTGCGTGCAGCGCTGGAGCGGCAGTTCACGCTGACCGATATCCCTTACAAGACCGGTGGTCCGGCCCGCTACGTCCATGTCGCCGAGACCGGTGGCAGGCTCGGCTTCATCACGCCGATGACGCATAATTTCTGCGAGAGCTGCAACCGCGTCCGGCTGACCTGCACCGGCACGCTCTATATGTGCCTCGGCCAGGAAGATGCCGCCGATCTGCGTGCACCGTTGCGTGCCTCCGAAGGCAACGAATTGGTCGCCGATGCCATCGATGAAGCCATTGGCCGCAAGCCGAAGGGCCATGATTTCATCATCGACCGCCGGACCAACCGCCCGTCGGTGTCGCGGCACATGAGCGTCACCGGCGGCTGATCTTCTCGATCACACCCAGAAAAAGTCTGGTCCGCAAACGGTTGCCGATTTACTGGCGAAACGTTCCAGCCTAGCCTCCTGCTCCGGAGCGGATCCTCGCTCGGTGGGGGACACAACATGCGCAAATTCAGTCTTTCTCTTGCATTGCTTGGGCTCGCGGCTGTGCCCGCGGCCGCCCAGTCGATCGGCGGCACCTATATCGTCGCCGGCACCAATTTTGACGGATCGTCCTAGGGCGGCGAGGCAACCATCACGCTGACCAGCGAGACGACCTGCACAATCCACTGGGAGACAGGCGGCTCGTCCTCGGACGGCATCTGCATGCGAAACGACGATGCCTTCTCGGCAGGCTATGTCATAGGCAAGGCGGTTGGCCTTGTCGTCTATAAGGTACAGGAGGACGGCTCGCTGCACGGCCTGTGGACGATTGCCGGCAAGGAAGGCAATGGCACCGAAATGCTGACGCCGAACTAAGTTCTGCTGTCCTGGCACACCAGACATCGCTGGGCCACGCGAAAGGCTGTGGCCCAGCCTTTTGACGTTGCTGTCTTATGACCGGCTGCTACAGGCTTGATGCAAAAGCACAACCTGGTAACGCCTTTGCGTCTTTCTCCAAATCTTCGCGGCGCGCTGTTCATGGTGGTGGCCATGATTGGTTTCACCCTCAACGACGCGATCACCAAAGTCTCGTCGGAATCCATGAACATGGCGCAGGTCATGCTGATCCGCGGCGCCTTCGCTTCGCTTTTCGTGGGCCTGCTTGCCTGGCAACGCGGTGCGCTTGCCCTGCCCGGCTCGATGCTGCAGCCGATGGTTGCAGTGCGCGTCGCCGGCGAAGCCGGCGCTACTGTGTCGTTCCTGGTTGCTTTGGCACATCTGCCGATCGCCAACGTCTCGGCCGTGCTGCAGGCGCTGCCGCTGGCGGTGACGATGGGCGCAGCGCTTGTGTTCAACGAAGGCGTCGGCTGGCGGCGCTGGCTGGCCATCGCCAGCGGCTTTGCCGGGGTGCTGATTATCGTGCGGCCCGGCTTCGAGGGATTCAGTGTCTATTCGCTGCTGGCGCTGGCCTGTGTCGCCTGTTGTGCGGTGCGTGATCTCGCCACCAAGCGGATACCGCAAGCCATTCCGACATTGCTGGTGTCGACCGCCACGGCACTTGCCATGACAGTGCTCGGCGCGGCGCTGCTTTCGCCAATGGGTGGGTGGACACCGATGACGGGAGAAAGCACGGCGTTGCTGGCATTGGCGGCAGTGCTCGTGGTCATCGGTTACCAGTTCATCATCATGGCGATGCGGGAGGGCGACATCTCGTTCATCGCGCCATTCCGCTACACAGCCCTGCTCTGGTCGATCCTGCTTGGCCTGTTCATCTTCGGCGACGTCCCCGACCTGCCGATGATCCTCGGCGCCAGCGTCATTGTCGGTTCCGGCCTCTACGCCCTCTACCGCGAACGGGTCGTCGGCCGGCAAAAGACAGCCGCCGAAAGCGCTGGACCTGACATGGCGCCGGACGGCATATAGGCTGCCGATCGCGGCGAGCGACCGCATGGACGAAAGACGATGACTAAAGACATTGCCGGCGTCATTCTGGCCGGTGGCCAGTCGCGGCGAATGGGCGGCGGCGACAAGGGCCTGCTTGCGCTCGGCGGCGGCAGCCTGCTGGACCATGTCGTTGCGCGCTTTGCTCCGCAGGTCGGTCCGCTGGTGCTCAGCGCCAATGGTGACCTGGCACGGTTTGCCGGGGTTGGGCTTCCGGTGTTTGCCGATACGGTGAAAGGTTTCGCCGGACCGCTCGCCGGGATCCTGACCGGCCTCGAATGGGCTGCCGCGAACACGACTTGCGGGGCACTTGTCACGGCTGCGGGCGATACACCGTTCCTGCCCGAAAATCTGGTTGAGCGGCTGGCCGCGAGAGTCGACGAACGTCCCGGCGCGATCGCCGTCGCCTGTTCAGGCGGCAAACGGCATCCGACATTCGCGCTTTGGCCGCTGGGGCTTCACGACGCATTGCGGCGTTTTCTGGTCGATGAGGATGTCAGGCGGGTTTCCGCTTTCATCGACCGGCATGATTTTGTCGATGTGGAATTCCCGATGCTGATCTCGGGAGGCCATCTGCACGACCCTTTCTTCAACATCAATACGTCAGACGACCTCGTTCGGGCCGAACGTCTGTTGCAGAGCACGGAGCCATGATGAGACGCGTCTTCGGTATCACCGGCTGGAAGAATTCCGGCAAGACGACACTGACCGAAAAGCTGGTCGCCGAACTCGTTCGGCGTGGCTGGAAAGTCTCGACGGTGAAACACGCCCATCATGATTTCGACATCGATAAACCGGGGGCGGACAGTTTTCGCCACCGGCAGGCCGGAGCCACTGAAGTCGCCATCGTGTCTGACAGGCGCTGGGCGCTGATGCACGAATTGCGCGGCGATGACGAGCCGACGCTGGACGCGATCCTGTCGCGGCTCGGCACCTCCGACATCGTGCTGGTCGAAGGCTACAAGCGCGAGGCGCACAGCAAGATCGAAACGCGGCGGCTGGAGGCTAAGGACCAGGCACCGCTTTCGGCAAATGATCCACATATCGTCGCCATCGCCGCCGACTTCGCCTTAGCGGACGAAAGGCTGCCTGTCTTCGATCTCGACGACACGAAATCGATAGCCGACTTCATCGAGCGCGCGACAGGTTTGAGGCGCTGAGGGTACTGCTGAAGGAGCATTCGGCCGCCCCCTATTTCCTCGCTGATATGCCTGCCCCAACGTCAGCATTGTCTGGGAATACGAACCCCCGCAAGCAACGGTTTTACAGTTGCTTTTTTTTGGGAAAGAATGGGAGTATCGCGTCAGCGGGCGGTCAAAAGAACCGCCCACAGAGCCGTTTGGAACGACGGCCGGGAACATACAGAGAGGACCATCATGCGTACTGCACTGCGTATAGCGCTCGCCGCATCGGCCGCGCTGCTGACCCTGGGCGTTGCCCAGGCCCAGGAGAAAACCTTGAGGATCGGCACGGAGGGAGCCTATCCGCCATTCAACAACCTGACTGCCGATGGCCAGCTCGTGGGCTTCGACATCGACATCGCCAACGCGCTTTGCGAAGAGATGAAGGTGAAGTGCACCTTCGTCGCGCAGGATTGGGACGGCATTATCCCGGCGCTTCAGGCCGGCAAGTTCGACGCCATCGTCGCCTCGATGTCGATTACGCCGGAGCGTGCCGAGAAGGTCGACTTCACCAACAAATACTACAACACGCCGCCGTCGATCGCCGCGCCCAAGGACAGCGACATCAAGGGCGTGACTAAGGAGGACCTAGCCGGCAAGACGATCGGCGTGCAGGCGTCCACTACCCACTTCAATTATTCAACCAAGGCTTATACCGACAGTACAATCAAGCCGTACCCGACCGCGCAGGAATACCAGCTCGATCTCGCCAATGGCCGCGTTGATGCGGTCAACGATGATATCACTGTTCTCGAAGGCTGGCTTGCCACGCCGGACGGCGCCTGCTGCAAGCTGATCGGTGCGATCACACCTGACATCGAGATCCATGGCCCGGGCGCCGGCATCGCGGTACGCAAGGGCGATACCGAGTTGGTCAATCAATTCAATAAGGCGATCGACGCCATCCGCGCCAACGGAAAGTACAAGGAAATCAACGACAAGTACTTCAAGTACGATGTCTACGGCGGCGAGTCTTGATCCTTCCGGATTGACAGCGAACGGCGGGACATTCCCGCCGTTCGCATAAGGAGCGGCGCACGAGGAGTGACGCCGCGCTGCTCTCAAAGAACCCATAGAGGAGAACAGGCAGGCGGATGCAAAGCGTTTGGACGCTGCTCAGTTGGGGACCCGAGGGCTGGCTCGACGATATTGCCTACGGCGTTTTCATCACCGTTTCGCTTGCTGCCGCGACCCTGCCTGTCGGTCTGATGATCGGGTTTCTGGTCGCACTGGCCAAGCAATCCAATGAGCCGTCGCTGCGGCTGGCCGGCAATGTCTACACCACGATCTTTCGTGGATTGCCCGAGCTGCTGACCTTGTTCATGATCTTTTACGGCGCGCAAATCGGCATCCAGCAGTTGATGCGCCTGTATGACCCGACCGCTGCGGTCGAAGTGAACGCATTTGTTTCCGGCATGATCGCGCTCGGCGTCGTCTTCTCGTCCTACGCCAGCGAGGTCTTCCTCTCCGCGTTCCGCGCCATCCCGAAGGGACAGTATGAGGGCGGCTATTCGGTTGGCCTGTCGGGCTGGCAGACGATGCGACTGGTGGTGCTGCCGCAGCTTATTCGTATTGCCCTGCCGGGCCTTGCCAATCTGTGGCTCATCCTGCTCAAGGATACAGCGCTGGTTTCCGCCATCGGTCTTGCCGACATATTGCGGCAAGCGGGCGTCGCCGCCCGCGTCACCAAGCACGCATTCCTTTTTTTTGGGGTCGCTGCTCTTATCTATCTGCTCCTCGCCATCATCTCGTCCTTCGGTATCAATGCCATTGAACGCAGGGTTGGCCGACAACAGGTGCAGCGATGAGCGCGGCAGCAGCCGACGTGGCGACCAAGGTCGAAAAACCGCCAGCAATACCGCGCGGCTGGTCCCGGCAACGTGTATTGGGATATGCGTTGGTCGGTCTCTGGATCGTGCTCGGCATCGGCATGATTGTATACTTGGTCGAGGCTTGGAATTCCGAACTCGTCCAAAAATACGCCCCGGGCTACATCTCTGGCCTGGGCGTGACTCTCACGCTTGTCGCTGTGTCGATCGTGTTGGGAGCCGTCCTTTCAGTTCCTGTCGCCTACGCGCGGATGTCCAGGAACCGGATCCTGTCCAGCTTTGCCTACGCTTATGTCTACTTCTTCCGCGGCACTCCGCTTTTGACCCAAGTCTTTCTTATCTACTATGGAGTGGGTTCGTTTCGACCGGCACTTGAAGCTGTCGGCCTGTGGGGCTTTTTTCGCGAAGCCTGGTACTGCGCCATTTTCTCGTTCACCCTCAATACAGCAGCCTATCAGGCTGAGATCCTGCGTGGCGCAATCGAGAGCGTCCCCAGGGGTCAGTGGGAAGGCGCTGCCTCGCTTGGCCTGCACAAACTGCAAACACTGCGCAAGATCATCCTGCCACAGGCGCTGATCGTGGCGCTGCGTCCCTATGGCAATGAGATCATCCTGATGATCAAAGGCTCTGCCATCGTGGCCCTCATCACCGTCTATGATCTGATGGGCATTACGAAGCTCACCTATTCGCGCACTTTCGACTTCCAGTCCTATATCTGGGCGGCGATCATCTATCTGATCATTGTCGAGATACTCCGCCACGCGGTCGAGTGGATAGAACGGCGTATTACCATCCATCTGCACCGCTGACTCCCATAGCTTTGCCCGATCCGCTAAGAAGGCCGGAAAACACGGCTTGAAGGGATTCGAAATATGGCATCGGTGGCATTTCTCGGTCTTGGCGTCATGGGCTATCCAATGGCCGGACATCTCAGGAACAAGGGCGGCCACGACGTCACCGTCTACAACCGCACCAAGGCAAAGGCCGAGCAATGGGTCGCCCAGCATGGCGGGAGTGCCGCCAACACGCCGGCAGAAGCGGCCGACGGCAAGGATTTTGTCTTTTCCTGCGTTGGCAATGACGACGACCTGCGCGCGGTGACGATTGGAGCCGAGGGTGCGTTCCAGACGATGAAGAAGGGGGCCGTCTTCATCGACAACACCACGGCCTCCGCTGAAGTTGCGCGCGAACTGGCCGAGAAGGCGGTATTGGGCGGTTTCTCGTTCCTCGACGCACCGGTCTCCGGCGGTCAGGCCGGCGCCGAAAACGGCGTGCTGACCGTCATGGTCGGCGGCGATCAGCATGCCTTCGAGCAGGCGAAGCCTGTCATCGATGCTTATGCCCGCATGGTCGGGCTGATGGGCCCGGCCGGCTCCGGCCAGCTCACCAAAATGATCAACCAAATCTGCATCGCCGGTCTTGTCCAAGGGCTGGCCGAAGGCATCCATTTCGGCAAGAAGGCCGGGCTCGACATCGAGAAAGTCATCGAGGTGATCTCGAAGGGAGCGGCCGGCTCATGGCAGATGGAGAACCGCCACAAGACGATGAATGCCGGCAAATATGATTTCGGCTTCGCTGTCGACTGGATGCGCAAGGACCTCGGCATCTGCCTGGCGGAGGCCGACCGCAATGGCGCCAAGCTCCCGGTGACGGCACTTGTCGACCAATTCTACAAGGATGTGCAGGGGATGGGCGGCAAACGCTGGGATACGTCTTCGCTGCTGGCGCGATTGGAAAAGTAGGTTTGCCGTGGCCGAGCTGTCGCCTCAATCCAGCGCCGAGGAAATTGTCGTCCATCTGCGCTCGATCGGCTCGGAGGAGAATCGCCTTGGCATGCTGCGCTACGGCATCAAGATCGAACGTGCGCTCGGGATCTCGCATGGCGTGCAGCGGCAGATTGCCAAGAAAATCAAGCGCAACCATGAGCGTGCCTTCGAGCTATGGCAGACAGGCATCATGGAAGCGCAGTTCATCGCTTCCGTCACGGCCGATCCGAAGCGGTTCTCTGCCGCGGATGCAAGACGATGGGCGGCGACTTTCGACTCATGGGATATCGTCGACGGCGTCTCCGATCTCTTTGTCGATACGGATTGCTGGAGGGAACTGATCGCCGAATTCGCAGTCGACGAACGGGAATTCGTTCGACGCACGGCTTTTGCCATGATGGCCTGGTCGGTGGTCCACCGGAAGAATGAACCAGAGGCGACCTTTCTCGACTTCCTGTCGATCATCGAAGTGCATGCCACCGACGGCCGCAATTTTGTGAAGAAGGCGGTGAACTGGGCGCTTCGTTCGATCGGCAAGCGATCGATGAATTTGCACGGCGCTGCCCTTGCCCTGGCACAGAAGCTGGCTGTTTCGACCGACAAGACGGCGCGCTGGATCGGCAAGGATGCCGCAAGGGAACTTTCCGATGCCAAAACGCTCGAGCGACTCGCCAGGAAAGGCTGACTGGGACGAAATCCGCTTTACGGAGGTGACGCGATCGACACGCGCTGATTTCGAAAATCTGTTCGAGCAGGCGGGCGGACCAAAATATTGCTGGTGCATGGCTTGGCGCCACCTCGAAAACCGCGAACATGCGTCCAACGATGAGAGGAGACGGGCTATGATGGCGCTCATCGAAGCCGGCACGCCGCTCGGCATCGTCGCCCGTGCCGAAGGCAAGACCGTCGGCTGGTGCTCCGTGGCGCCGCGCGAGACCTATCGCAAGCTGTCGCAGGAGCAGGACGACAGCGAGGCGGGCGTTTGGTCGATCGTCTGCTTCTATGTGCCGAGGGCGTTGCGCGGCCGTGGACTGGCAAGCGCACTGCTCGACGCGGCCATCAATCACGCCTTCGCCAAAGGCGCCAGGACGATCGAGGCTTATCCGGTCGACCAGGCATCGCCGAGTTACCGTTTCATGGGCTTTCGAGACATGTTCGTGGCCCGCGGATTCCACGAGATCGGCATGGCCGGCTCGCGCCGGCATGTGATGCGGCTCGACCGTTGACGCCGTCGGCGACGGCAGCTTTACTCCTGTCAATGGAGAGCACACGATGAGCAATCGTCTCAAATCGACAGCGGCGCTGGCGGCCG
This sequence comes from Mesorhizobium sp. M5C.F.Cr.IN.023.01.1.1, assembly GCF_003997585.1. Classification (NCBI taxonomy): domain Bacteria; kingdom Pseudomonadati; phylum Pseudomonadota; class Alphaproteobacteria; order Hyphomicrobiales; family Phyllobacteriaceae; genus Mesorhizobium; species Mesorhizobium sp. M5C.F.Cr.IN.023.01.1.1. Next base: position 52,598 of record NZ_RZSU01000039.1, read on the forward strand.
TGCTGATTTCCATCGCGGCGGGCAGCGCTTCCGCCGAAACCGCGCGCATATTCTGGAAGGATCTGCGTCCGGCGATCCAGCCTGCTGCCGAAAGTGTCGGTTTGCCGATGATCGCAGCAAAAATGCCCGATCATGGCGAGACGCTGTCTCTCAATCTGCAGGACAAGACCGTCCAACTGGCGGGGTACGCGTTACCGGTCGATCGCGAAGACGATCTCGTCTACCAGTTCCTGCTGGTGCCGTGGACGGGTGCGTGCAGCCACATGCCGACGCCGCCGCCCAATCAGATCGTCCTCGTCACGCCCTCCCATCCCTATAGGATGTCTGAGGCTTACCAGCCGGTTTCCGTGACCGGCGCCCTGGAGCTGGGCATGGAGAAAAGTCAGCTCTTCGTTCTCGACGGCGCCAGCGTCATCCAGTCGGGCTACGCGGTGCGCAAGGCGGAGGTGATGGACGTCGACGTGGTGCCGGACATCATCACACAGCCGGCAAACTCACCGTGGGGTTTTCTCAACAAAAAGAAGAACTAAGCGACAAAACCTCACGCAGCGTTCGCGCCCGATTCCTTGTCCAGCACCATGTAGTCCAGCGGCATTTCGGTCGTGTACTTGATCTGCTCCATGGCAAAGGACGATGAGACGTCGCGGATCTCGATCTTGGCGATCAGGCGCTTGTAGAATGCGTCGTAAGCAGCGATGTCGGGCACCACCACGCGCAAGAGGTAGTCGACGTCGCCGCTCATGCGGTAGAACTCGACCACTTCCGGAAATTCCTGGATGACCTCCGAAAAGCGCCGCAGCCACTCATGGCTGTGCGAATTGGTGCGGATCGACACAAAGACGGTGACGCGCACATTGACCTTTTCATGATCGAGGATGGCGACGCGCCGCTTGATGACGCCTTCCTCCTCGAGCTTCTGGATGCGCCGCCAGCAGGGCGTGGTCGACAGTCCGACTTTTTTGGCGACATCGGCGACCGCGAGCGTCGCGTCCTCCTGCAAGAGGCGGAGGATTTTTCTGTCAAGACGGTCCATTGGGTGCTCCCACAGGGATAGACTAGGAATAGATTGGCTATAGTCCTTCTTATTTAGGCCATTCACAAGAAAGAAATTCTGCCGGATGGCGTAAAAGCAAGTGATTTCTTGCTCACGCTTCAGCCGAGGCGATAGCGGATTTCCGATCTCAGAAACGGCAGCAAATCCATTTCAAACCATGGATTGCGCTTCAGCCAGCCGGTGTTGCGCCACGACGGATGCGGCAGCGGCAGCACTTTCGGGTAGCTAGGCGCATTCCAGATGGTGCGCCAATCCATCACCGTCTCCGTCAGCGAAGGCCGGCGTGCGGCGCCCATGTGCCAGGATTGCGCATAGCTGCCGATCGTCAGCACCAGGTCGATGCGCGGCATCAGTGCCATCAGCGGCGCACGCCAGGCCGCTGCACATTCGCGGCGCGGCGGCAGGTCGCCGCCCTTGGCATCCTGGCCGGGAAAGCAAAAGCCCATCGGCACGATAGCGAATTTTGTCGTGTCGTAGAATTCTTCGCTGCTGACGCCCAGCCAGTTCCGCAACCGATCGCCGGAGGCGTCGGTGAACGGCATGCCTGACACATGCACCTTGGTGCCCGGTGCCTGGCTGGCAATCAGGATACGGGCGCTCGACGACGGTCTCAGCACCGGGCGCGGCTCGTGCTGCAACGGGCGGCCGACCGGGTTTTCGACGCAGATACGGCAGGCGCGTACCCTCGCCGCGAAGTTTTCCAGCTCTTCGCTCATTCTCGGGAACTCGTTCTCAGGCGGCGGCGCTCCGCCGGATGGAGATCGCCTGATGCCAGCGCAGCACGTTGGGACAATCTTCCGGCACCTTGATACGCGCCGGCTTCATGAAGTCGATGGCAATCAGCCCGGTGATGTCGGCGATCGAATAGGCATCGCCGGCGACGAATTCCCGGTTCGCCAACTCGTCGTCGAGGAGTTTCAGGAATCCAACGGCTTTCGGCTTGTTGGCCTCGCCCCATTCGGGAATTTGCGGAACCTCCCATTCCTTCATCGCCGGATGAATGTGCCGGAACGCGGCGGCGACGCAACTGAGCAGGTTGAGCTCCATGCGTCTTTGCCACATCTCGACTAGCGCCTTGCCGAGCGCGCCGCGTCCGAACAACGCTGGTTCCGGGTGCAACTCCTCGAAATAGCGGCAGATGGCGACGGATTCGGTGATGACGGTGCCGTCGTCGAGTTCGAGCACCGGCAGACGCTGCAGCGGGTTGCGCGAACTGACCGGCTGCTCTCTGTGTTCCAGCGCCCCCATGTCGACGGGCACCAGCGGAACTTGAAGCCCCTTTTCGGCAAGGAAGACGCGAACCCGCCGTGGATTGGGCGCCCGGCCGCCGTCGAAGAGTTTCATTCTATCCTCCTATCGCATCGGCCCGAAATCCGAATCGATTTTCGTAAGCACGATGCGAAGATTCAAAAATCTTAGCGCATGCCTTGTCCAATGAAAGCACGTCGCTCTGATCAGGTCTGTTGCAATAACTATAAGGTTGACCATCACCAGAAGCGAAAAATTTCTCGCAAGCCATCGCCGATCGAAGCCAAACGACCGTGCTTTCTTTGGACCGCCTCGGGATCGTGGCTCTCGCGCCAATCGTGCGGCTCGTCGAAAGTGCCGGCCCAGATACCGGCCTTGCCGGAGCGGGCAGCGGCTTCCTCGGTTTCGAAATCGCCATAGGCAACTGCCCAGCCGGCCTCGACCTGGGCGCGGTTGAGGTCCTTGCCGCCGGCGTTGCAATCGCCGAGCAGCCGGCCGTAGCGATCGCGCTGCCAGCCGGTGCAGGAGACGGGTTTGCCTGATATCAGACGCACCAGCGACTGCCGCGCCAGCTTGCCGCAGGGATAGTCGACGCCGTCCTTGCGGCAGACTTGCGAATATTCGGGGGCGTCAATGCCGCGCATACGGATGCGCTCGGTACCGAGCGTGATCGTATCGCCGTCATTGATGACGGCGGCACCGTCCGTCTTGCGCGTCTCGATCCGGTCAAGGCGCGCCGCCAGAAGGATCAGCAGACCGAGGACGATGACGGTCAGTGCGTAGTCTACCAGCCGGCGCCAAACGCTTCGCGGCCGCGGCGGGACGTACCGCTGTCGCGATCGCCGCGACCACGAACGGCTCATATGGCAAACCGTTGGTTAATCATTCGAACGTAGCTTAACAATTTGAAACCGCTGCCCGCATAAATTGAAGTCTCCATGCCCTTGCAACGCTCGACCACAGCGGACAAGTTTATTGTGGACCGCAGGAAACCCCATCGCAACAGCGATGTGGCGCGTGCGGTGCGCAAGACGCGCGACCGTCTTTCGCAGCAGATCGGAAATCCTGATTTCGACCGCGAGCTTTTGAAACTCCATGCCCGTGCGATGATAGGAGGCGCGATCATCGTTCCGCTTCTCGTCCTGGCGACCGCCGCGACGGGTCTGTTTGCTGGAGTGGGTAAGGGAATTGGCGTCTGGGCGCTTTTTATACTCATCTGCTACACCATCGTCGTGTTCATGGCGAGGCGTGTCGACCGAACGGAAGCTGCCGAACTCAACCCGCTGCAAACGCACAGTGATTTCCTGATAGGCCATTTCCTTTGCGGCCTGGGCTGGGCCTGGTTTGCCTGGCTCGGTTGCGACGCTTGCCAGGTCGACCAGTTCCAGCTGCTCAAGGCGGTGGTGATGTTGATTGCCATGGCGGCGACCGCGATCTCGGCCTCATCGCTGCGCGGTGCGTTGCTGGCGACCTTCGCCGTTCCGGTGGCTGCCTATGCCTATGCCGGCGCCAGGCAGTGGATGCCGGTCGAACTGATCATGGCCGGGTTGCTGATCGCCTCGCTGCCCTTCTTCGCCTTTGTGGCGCACCACCTCAATCGCTCGTCCTTGATGTTGCTCTCGTTCCGCTCCGAAAAGGATGCGCTGATCGCCGAATTGGACACCGCGAAATCGATGTCGGACGAAGCGCGGCGACGGGCGGAGGACGCCAATCTGGCAAAGTCGCGGTTTTTGGCCTCGATGAGCCACGAGCTGCGGACGCCGCTCAACGCCATTCTCGGTTTCTCCGAGGTGATGGCGAACGAGGTGCTGGGCCCGATGAGCAACCCGACCTATCGCGACTATGCTCGCGACGTCCATGACTCTGGCCAGCATCTGCTCGACCTGATCAACGAAATCCTTGACCTGTCGCGCATCGAAGCGGGCCGCTACCAGCTCAACGAAGAGCCGATGATGCTGCTTTCTGTCGTCGAGGATTGCTGTCACATGATGGAGCTGAAGGCGCGCAACAAGGATATCCGGATCGTCCAGGATTTTGAAAACGCCTTGCCGCGCCTGTTCGCCGACGAGCGCGCGGTGCGACAGATCGCGCTCAATCTTTTGTCGAATGCCATCAAGTTCACCGGAACCGGCGGCGAGATCCGCGTGCGTGTCGGCTGGACGGCGGGCGGCGGCCAATACCTCTCCGTCAAAGACAATGGACCTGGCATACCGGAAGACGAGATTCCAGTCGTGCTGTCCGCCTTCGGCCAGGGCTCGATCGCCATCAAGAGCGCCGAACAAGGCACCGGGCTTGGCCTGCCGATCGTCCAAAGCCTGCTCGCTATGCATGGCGGCGAGTTCGAACTCCATTCCAAACTGCGCGAAGGCACCGAGGCGATCGCCATCTTCCCGTTGAGCCGGGTGATGGAGGAATTGCCGGCGCTGCCGACCAGAGCCGTTGCTGCGCGCCGGCGATAGTCGCTTAATGAACCGCCGCCGCCATGCCCGAGCTGGTGAGCGCAGCGGCTTTGACCAGCCCCGCCGCAAGGGCTGCCCCTGCCCCCTCACCGTGGC